>JBEHXD010000032.1:0-20046 GCA_048498875.1 Verrucomicrobiota bacterium | reverse complement strand
AGCCGGGCCAAGGACCTGACACGGCAATTGCTGACTTTTGCCGAGGGCGGCGATCCCCTGCGCAAACCGGTCGATTTGCTCGCACTCGTGCGCGCTGCGGCAGAGCGCGTCGTTCACGGCACCAACGTGCGGTGCGTGTACGAAATCGCCACCGATCTGAAACTCGTCCACGTGGACCCCGAACAAATCGCCCAGGTGCTGCAAAACCTGTTGCTGAACGCCGTCCAGGCCATGACCGCTGGCGGAAGCATTCGCATCGTGTTAAACAATGTCGAAGCGACCACCGGTTCCTTCACCCCGACCGGAGAATCGTACGTCAAACTGGCGATCACCGACACCGGAGAGGGAATTGCCCCCGACGCATTGCCACGGATCTTCGATCCGTTCTTTACCACAAAAAATGGCAACGGTGGGCTCGGTCTGGCGACTGCGTACTCCATCGTCAAAAAGCACGGCGGCCACATCGAAGCCCAATCCCAGGTCGGCCAGGGAACGACATTCAAAGTATGGCTTCCCACGACAGACTCGTCGAAAAATTCCACCCCTTTTGCCGCGATCGACCCGGCGTCTGTGCCTGCTCCCTCGCCTGTCAATGGCGACCGGCCTGCGCGGGTTTTGCTGATGGACGACGAGGAAAGCATCCGCCGGCTGGGTGCCATGCTGCTGCAGCGTTTGGGCCTCCAACCCACCACCGTACCCGATGGCACCACCGCCCTGCACGAAATCGAAAATGCCAAAAAAGAAGGAAATCCCTTTTCCCTTTTCATTCTCGATCTGACGATTCCCCAAGGCATGGGCGGCAAGGACACCATTGCCGCCATCCGCCAGCACGACATACATACGCCCGCCATTGTCTGCAGCGGCTATTCGCGCGATCCGGTGCTGGCAAATTTCACCAGCTTCGGCTTCCAGGCGATGATTACGAAACCCTACGAAGTGGGCAAAATGACGGAAATCATCCGGCGCTTTATTTTGGTGGGCGACCGGATTGGCTAGGCTCGATTTCTGGGCAGTCGATCTGGACGCGACAAATCCAGCCCGCGCCTTTCTTCGCGGCACCGTCCAGTCTATTGAATGAGCGGCATCCGTCCGATGCCGGATTGCTTTCGGCAACCCACCGCAGCTAGCTTGCGATTCATTCATGCATTTAGTGCCACCCAGGATTCATTTACGCCTGCTCGCCACCCTTGTCCTGCTGGGCGTTGTCGGTTTTTTCGCGACGGGCTGTTCCCGCTCGGAACCCGCGGCGCCCGCGAGCACGGCACTCACCCTGGTCGACGATACCAATCGTTTTGCGGCCCGGCAGATCGGGGCATCTTTTGAGGGGAAACCGTGGATATCTCATGTCACCATCGTCGACCTCGACCACGATGGGCGCCCTGACATCCTCGCCTGCGATGACAAGTCTCAGGCGGTGGTCTGGCTCCGTCAGGTTTCACCGGGAAAGTTTGAAGAAACCACCCTCATGGCCGATTTGCCCTCACCTGTGCATGTCGAAGCGGTGGACATCGACGGCGACGGGGATCTCGACCTGCTCGTCGCCTGCATGGGAGAGGTGTTTCCGAACAACGACAAGATCGGCTCGGTCGTCATTCTGGAAAATGACGGTCATCAAAACTTCACCAAGCATGTGATCATCGACCACGTCGCACGTGTAACGGACGTCCGGGCCGGAGACTTCGACGGGGATGGAAAACTCGACCTCGCCGTGGCCCAGTTCGGATACGACCAAGGGGAAATCCGCTGGATGCGCAATCTCGGCAACTGGCAGTTCGAAAGCCACATTCTGCTCAGCCTCTCGGGTACGATTAACGTCTGCGTCGCGGACATGAACGGCGATCACACGCCCGACATCGTGGCCGTGGTTTCCCAGCAGTGGGAGGAGATTTATCTTTTCGAAAACAACGGGCACGGCGACTTCGTGAGCAAAAAACTCTTCGGCTCGACCAACCAGGATTTTGGTAGCAGCGGCATCAGCCTGTGCGACCTGAACCGCGACGGCCGACCGGATATTCTTTATACAAACGGCGACGGATTTGCCTTCGCCGATCCCGGCAAACGGCCCTGGCACGGGGTGCAGTGGCTCGAAAATCTCGGGCAGGGATTTTTCCGTTATCATCGCATCGGCAACCTCCCCGGTGCGTTTAGTCCGGTGGGCGTGGACCTCGATGGCGACGGAGCGATGGACGTCGTGGCCATCAGTTCCTTCAACGACTGGAAGGACCCGAAGGCGCTTTCGCTGGTGGCCTTCGTCAACGACGGGAAAATGAATTTCACGCCCCACGTCCTGGCCCGCGAACCGATCCAGCTCATGACCTGTACCGCGGGTGATCTTGACGGTTCATGCCGCACTTCGATTATCGCGGGCGGATTCTACGCCTATCCGCCGTTTGATCGCATGGCCCGCATCACAGTGTGGCAGGCGCCGCCCAAACCTTGAATCCGGGCGGCGGCGCTCAGCACGCGCTTACAAAAGGGCGTTTTGCTTGATGACTTCGCTGTACCAGCGCGCGCTGAGTTTCGGTGTGCGCTGCTGGGTCTTGAAATCGTTGTACACAATTCCGAAGCGGCGGTCGTAGCCGTCTTCCCACTCGTAATTGTCCATGAAGGACCAAAGGAAATAGCCTTTGACCGGTACGCCATCGTTCATCGCCGTGCGCAATTCGCGCAGGTAATTTCGCACGCACTCCCGCCGGTGAAGATCGAGCATCTCGCCATTGACCGGCGCCGCATCGTTGTAGCCGGCACCGTGCTCGGTGATATAAATCGGAAGCGGCCCGTACAGCTCGGTGAAAAACTTCGGCCCCCAGTAGAGCACCTGCGGAATCAATTGCAGCCAGGCGCAATCGGCCGTGGGGAAATTCGTCGGGAAGGGCAGTCGTTCGGGCTTTCCATCCTTGCCCGCACGAACAAAAAAACCGGTGTAGATATTCAATCCCTGAAAGTCTGTCGTAGCGGAAATCAGGTCGAAGTCGCCTGGCTCGACCTTCGGGGCCGCGTCTCCCGCCGCCCGCAGATAAGCAGGCGAATAACGCCCGCGGAAAATCGCATCGAGCACGCGGATGTTTTCCGTGACAAACGCGCGTTTGGCCGCGGCCACATTTTTCGGGGAAAGATCGACCGGCACCGTGACGATTGCGTTATCCGTCAGACCGACGCGCGAGCCGCGGCGGCCATATTTCCGCACGGCCCGCACGCCGTGGCCATGGCACACAATCGCGTGATGGTAGGTCTGGTTGACCACCGCTTCGCTTTCCCGTGCACCGGGGGCCTTCTGGCCCGTGCCATAACCGAGTCGGGTGAAACAAAAAATCTCGTTGAGCGTGATCCAGTTTTTCACGCGATGCCCAAACGCCTGCACGATCGTGTCGGCATAACGCGCAAAGGCATCCACCACGATGCGGGAGCGCCAGCCGCCGCGGTCTTCCAGTCGTTGCGGCAGGTCCCAGTGAAACATCGTCACCCACGGCGTGATGCCATGCCGTTCAAGTGAATCAAAAATCCGGTGGTAGAAATCGATTCCCGCCTGGTTGATGGGCCCGTCGCCATCGGGAATGATGCGCGGCCAGGCGAGCGACAGGCGGTAGTTGCGAATGCCGAGCTTGCGCATCAGGGCGAAGTCCTCGTCGAAGCGGTGATAGTGATCGCAGGCGACGTCGAGCGTGTCGCCGTTGAGCACCGCGCCCGGGACGCGACTGAACGTGTCCCAGACGGAAGGACCTTTGCCATCGGCGAAGGCCGCGCCTTCAATTTGCGGTGCGGCCGTGGCAACGCCCCAGGTGAAATTGGCGGGAAACCGGATGGGTTTCATTCGGGAGGATGTGTGCGGGTTCGAAATTAAGACAAACCGGCCTCACCAAGGGCGAAAGCCGGTCGCTCGCTACGCTGCAAGTGATCGCCCGCCTGACAATGCGACTGGTACTCTAACTATTGCGTAGCGGGAGTGATCTCGTGCAGTTCGAGAAAAAACACGAGCGGCGTCCCCTTGGGCAATTGAGCCGGCCAGTTCTGTTCGGTGAATGCGAGCTCCGGGGGTAGATAGACCAGCGCCTTGCCGCCCACCCGCAGGAGTTGCACGCCTTCCGCAAGTCCGGGCAATAAATCGCGCACCACCATTTTCACCCGTGCCTTGGTCAGCGGGGGCAGCGTTCGCCCGTCCGGCAAACGCCCGGCAAAACTGATCACCACGGCGTCTCCGGGTTGAGGTGTGGGACCGCTGCCGGTTTCGGTGATACGATAATGCAGCCCGCTGGGCGTCTTGAGCACACCTTCCTTTTCCCGCAGCGTCTTGAAATATTCCTCCATCGGATTGGGCTGCTCCGCGGTCAGCATCGCTTGGACTTTCTGGCTGATCTGATCGCGCAACCGCTTCGCATCGTCGTCGAGCGGCAAACCGCGTCCCTCGTAGCTGGCGCGAAATCCCTCCAAAAATGCCGCAAACTGGGCTTCGGTCCAATTGAGATCGGGAATGCGATTGTTCTCCGCCATGAACGAACCCAAGCCCGCATAGGGCGCGAGTTCACGGGGACGCAATTTAGCGGGTGCCACCGTCGACGACGACGGAGGCGGGATCACGTCCGCGGGGCGCGCGGCGGGAGTTCGCCACAGCCAGATAATCAGTCCGGCGTTCACCAGCAGTGAGGCGACGGAAAACAGTCGCCAGCCAGGGGAGGGTGCAGGAGCGGCGGGAGCCGGGGATTTCTTCATGGAGCGGAAAGACGCAAAAGTTTTGGCGGAGGAGAAGTGAAATTCTGTTCGGTCTCGTGTCCGTCGGGCCAACGGATGGAAAGGCGGACGGGCGGCGAGGCATCGGGATAACCAAAAAACACCGTGGGACTCGATTGCGAAAAATAACCCGAACCCGCCGCAATTTCCACCATCTGCGTAGATTTATCCGCCAGTTGAAGCGTGAGGCGGGCGCCCACCGCAGTGGGATTTCCCGGCGTCCCACGCAACGCCACACCAAAACTATTCCGGCTCGGGCGCTTGCGATTGAGGAAAGTCAACGCGACGTCGTTGTTCCGCGTCACGAACAAATCCGGCCAGCCGTCTTGGTTCAGGTCGGCCACCGCCAGCGCTTTCGCGTCATGCCGCACAATGAAACCACTCTCGACCGGCGGCGCAGGGACGAAGCCACCGTGACCATCGCCGCGCAACAACCAGCCCACTCCGCCGTCAAACCGCCCGACTTCCGGGATTGGCGCGTAGGAATTTCCCACCGTCATCAGGTCGGCACGACCGTCGCCGTCGAAATCACCCGCCACCAGACCGGCGATGGGCGCGATTTGCGCCAGACGCGGCAGAGGCGAAAATTGATAGCGACCGTCCGGCTGCGACAGGAAAACCCCGCTGCGCAATTCGGTGGCGGAATACTTCACGGCGGCATTGAGCACTTCGGCTGGAAAAACCTCCTCGAGTGAGGCCTTCGCATAGGATTCGGCCGTTGGAAAACGAGCTCCCAGGGAGGGAAAGGCCTTCACCATGGCCTCGCGATCACGCACGGGATACCAGCGGCCGTTTTCCGCCTTCACCTCGACCAGTTGCGGACCGGAGTTGCCGACGACCACGCCCGCATACAGCAATGGAGGCTCGGTAGCCGAGGCGCGGTACGGAGTATTCAGGCCGGCGTTTCCGACCGCGTAGTCGGGCCGGCCATCGCCGTTGAAATCCGCACTCGCAATGGAATTCCACCACCCCGTTCCCGCCGCGGAAAAACCCAGCTTTTCGGTGATGTCTTCGAAATGTCTGCCTTCCACATTCCGGTAGCAGGCGACCTTGCCCCATTGGTAGGTCACGAGCAGATCGATCCACCCGTCGCCATCGACGTCGCTCCAGAGTGCGGCCGTCACCATGCCGGCGTTGGCCAGCATCGGCGCGATCTCTGCGGTGACATCGACATACTTTCCTTCACGCCAGGCCAACAGTACGCTCTGCGGCGTTTCGGGATATCGCCCCGGCACCACCCGGCTGCCCAGAAACACTCCCAGCCGACCGGAGTGTTCAAAATCCGCGGCGGCCGCGGCACCCACGCTGAGCGGAAGATTCGGCCAGATCCCCTCGGAGGCGGGGGCAAAACGACCGCGCCCGTTATTGAGAAAAAGACGTGGCTGATACACAGGTGAATCCGCCGGGGCGGCGACGCCTGCGCTTGTGACCAGCAGATCGATGCTTCCATCTCCGTTCGCGTCGAACGCGAGAATCGGACCATTGGGCTGTGCCCCATCGCGGAAAACACTCCCGCCGTAGGATAGAAATTGTCCGCCGCCGAGATTGGACAGCAGTTGTCCCGCTTCACCCGACACGCCCCCGATCAACAAGTCGTCTTCACCGTCGCCGTCCAGATCGGCAAACGTTGCGGCCGGACCCGGGCGATTCAGTCGGAACGCCAGCAAAGGCTGACGGCCGGTTTCGTTAAACGGCTTGTCGCGGTTGACGAGATTGAGCTGAAGCGACGCTCCCACCTCGGTAAATTCCGGCGTGCGAGCCGCCGGCGGAACCTTGGTCGCAGGCGCGACGGATTCGGTGATGGTGTACCGGCGGTCCGCTGGCAAGTCGGTGAACGTTTGCGTGGCGCCGCTGGGCCAGTCGACCGTGAGCCGTTTGATTTTTGTGCTTTCCCCCAATCCGAAATGCAGCGCCGGTTCGCTCGTGGACAAATAGCCGCGAGCCAGCGTAAGCGTGCGTACCTGCTGACCGGCCTCCGTTTCCAGGTGAACCGTGGCGCCAACGCCGAACCGGTTCGAGGTCGTGCCGCGAAGATCGATCATCACGGCATGGCCGGTGGCGCCATCGTTGCGGCAAACCGTGACCTCGCCGTCGAGCGAGACAAAAACGAGATCGAGATCGCCGTCACCATCGAGATCGCCGAACGCCGCGCCAAAGCCCACGCCCACCTGATCCAATCCCCAGCGCCCGCCCACTTCCTCGAAACGAAGATCACCCAAATTGCGGAACGCGAGATGCCGTTCGGCGAGCACCGGGCTCGCCTTGGTCAGCTTGATGCGGTCGGCTACATGCTCGAAATTCACGACTCGCTTCACGAGATCGGTGCCATGGAGTTCGCGCACCATCCCGTTCGTGAAATACGCGTCCAGCCGGCCATCGTTGTCCAGGTCTTCCAAGCGCACACTCCACGTCCAATCG
Organism: Verrucomicrobiota bacterium; assembly: GCA_048498875.1. Taxonomy (GTDB): domain Bacteria; phylum Verrucomicrobiota; class Verrucomicrobiia; order Opitutales; family Opitutaceae; genus Lacunisphaera. The sequence continues at coordinate 12,903 of JBEHXD010000032.1, read as the reverse complement.
GTCGCATTCAAATTGGCGAGAAATGCGCCCTCCAGCACGACGCCAGCGCCCGTGTTGAGAAACAACGCATTCCGCATGAACTGGGGCGCCGCGTCGGGCCGCTGTTCATTGTCGGTGAGTCCGGTGCGCAACTTGGCCATGCCACGCTGATCCTTGTAACGTGTCGTCGCCGCCATGTCCGCCACGAGCAGGTCGATATGCCCGTCGTTGTTCACGTCACCCAGATCCGCGCCCATCGATGAGTGGGGCGTATGCGGCACAACGTTCGAAAGCACATTCGTGAAAGTGCCATCATGATTGTTGTGGAACAGCTGGTCCGGATCCTTGAAGTCGTTGGCAAGATAGAGATCCGGCCAGCCGTCCTCATCATAATCCCACCACGTCGCCGAGTGTCCCTGGGTTTCTCCCGCAATCCCGGCGGCGTCAGTCACGTCGGTGAAGGTGCCGTCGCGGTTGTTGTGATAAAGATGATCACGCTGCCCATTCGGGCGGCGTTCGCCGTCGAGCAGGTTCGTCTGAACGAACACGTCGAGCCACCCGTCCCGATCGTAGTCGCAGAAAGCCGCCATCCCGCTTGCATCGGCCAGTGCCAGCCCCCGGGCGGCGGCTTCCTCCCGAAACGTGCCATCGCCCTGGTTGACATAGAGGAGATTGGGGGCACCAAAGCGGCAGACGTAAAGATCGAGCCGTCCGTCGTTATTGATGTCGGCAAAAGCCGCACCCTGTTTCCAAGCGCCCAATGGCCCGGCCACGTCCGCGCGTTCGGTGACATCCTCGAATTTAAAATTCCCGAGATTCCTGAACAGGTGATTCGGCCCGGTTTTCGACACGACGAAAATATCGGGACGACCGTCGCCGTCGTAATCGCCAATGGCGACTCCCGAACCAATGCCGCCGAGGGTGAATTCGCGGTAGAGTTCCCACCACATCTTCGGATCATCGTAGGCATTGAACGCCTTCACTCCCGTTTGCTCCGGCGCCAGCGTGGTAAACAACGTGGTTCCCGCCGGGCCGGATCGCGCCGCCAGCGGCTCCGTCGCCAAGCCCGGGGACATCTCCGCTGCCAATGCCGGCGCGGCGGCGACCAATCCCATGAGTCCGCATCCCATCCCCGCCGAATAAATCAAGGGGCGGATCAGCTTGAACGAAAGGGAGGAAAAGGCCGGCATGGGGAAAAATCGAAAGCGGGAGGAGGGAAACCCTCTTTCGCTCATGAGCGCAAAGCAAAGTTCATCGGCAAAAAAAATCCGGTTCTACACTTATCGTTAGAGTGATCCCGGACTTGTTTGCGCACCCACCCGGAAAAACGGGCTGCGTGCAACGCCGGGCGCGAGGGAAGATTGCATCGCATCCGATTTCTCCCTCTGGGTTGCGGAAAATTTCCGGGATCGCCGGAATCGGAGGCACGAAAACGGGGCGAAAGAAAAGCTCGCGTCCGAAACAATCACTAATGTTAGCACAAAATTGATTTCAGCGAATTTGGTCAATTGTTAGCGCGGCGAAGCTTTTGTCACGGCTTGTTCAACTCGCGTTACCTCCGCGCATCGCGCCGGCGAACCCGCACCTCGCCCACGCGTTTCCGCACTTCACCCCTTTTCCGTCGCTTTTCGCTTACCACACCTCGGTCCGCACCTGGGCAGATTTTCTGGTTTTGCCTCAGCAAAATCCGAATAACCAAAATGAACCCTCACAACCCTCGACCTAAACCTTCAAGCCGGACGGGCTTCACCCGTGCGTGCTTTTTCCTCGCCCTGCCCGCCTTGGGTAGCGTTGCGCTCGCGCAATCCTCCACCGCACCGGTTGCCCCGGTGACGGAGGGCGAGATCGTCCAACTCAGCACCTTCAACGTCTCGACCGAGCGCGACAACGGCTACAAGGCGTCCAATTCCATCGCCGGCACGCGCACCGACACGCCCATCAAGGACATCCCGCTCAACATTCAGGTGTTCACCAAGGATCTCGCGGATGACCTGTTGATCAAATCGCAGGTTGATTTCGAAGCGTACAACGCGGCGCTCGTTTACGGCGCGGCCGACCGTTTCTCCGACAACGCGATTCAACAGCCCTACCAGAACTTCCTGGTGCGCGGCTTCCGCCAGAACTGGGGCCTGCGCGACGGCATTCGCGAGTACGATCCGGTCGACACGCAAAATCTGGCGCGCGTCGAGCTCGTCAAGGGCCCGGCGGCAGCACTCTACGGTCTCGCCTATCCCGGTGGCGTGATGAACAACATCACGAAGACGGTGGATTTCTCGCATAACTTCACGCAGGTCCGTCTGACGGGCGGCGGTGAGGGCGACTACCGCTCGAACATCGACGCCAACTATTCCGGCACGCTCACCGCGGGTGGAAAATTTGGCGTACGCTTCAACGGCACCTACGAAAAATCCGCGGACACCCGCGCCCACTCCGACGGCAAGGTCACCTTGAAGGCCGTCGAGCTCTCCTGGCAGCCGACCAAATCGACCACCGCCGAATTCCTCCTTGAGGAGGGTTATCGCGCCAAGCCGAATGGTCTCGGTTATTTCAGCACCGGCAACGAGGCGGGCGCCCCGGGCAACCATTCGGATATTCCGCTGCAGGTGCTGCATCCGGAAATTCCGTGGACCTGGAACTGGTCCAACGGCTTCAACAATGACTCGCTGACCACCAGCCTGTACCGCGGCACGATCACCCAGAAGATCGGTGAACAACTCCAGGTTCAGGGCTACGTCCAATACTCGAAGCGTTTGGAAATTTCCGGCAACGGCTGGGACGCCAACGGTTCGGGCGGCGCCGACAGCTGGGAATCGGCCGGCAGCGGTTACGACGCCGCGACCAACCGCATCGTCAGCACCTACCACTATCGCGACTGGGGCAACCAGATGCACGCCTACGGTGCGACCGCGGTGTACAAGCTCGATTTCAAGGAAATGAAGAACACGTTCGCCTTCGGCTCGAATGTGTGGGCGGAAAAGGAACTCGCCCGTGCTTCCCGGCCGCTCAATCCGCTGGCTTCCGCGCAATATTACGCCGTAGCCGCGAACATTCCGATCATTATCCCCAATGCACCTCCATCTGATGTGGTTCCGGAATCCGATGGCGGTCCCAATGGCAACGGTTATCACCACGAGAATAATTCCAACGATTATTACTTCGCGAACTGGCAGGCCTCCCTGATCAACGATCGTCTGAAGACCAACATCGGCGTCAACAAGACGAACATCAAGACGATCGCCTGGGACAACGGCGCTTCGACGACCAACAACACCTACACGGCCTCAAAGGTATCGCCGCTCTTCGGCGGAATTTTCGCGATCACGAAGGAGGTCTCGGTCTTCGCCTTGCACGCCACCTCGCTGTTCCCGGACAGCACCAAGGACAGCTTCGGTCACCAGTTCTCGCCGCAGGTGGGTTCGAGTTATGAAGGCGGCTTCAAGATCGAACTCTTCAACGGCAAGCTGAGCGGCACCGCGAGCTACTACAACATCAAGCAAACAGGCGGCACCCAGAGCGCGTCCAATCACGACAACTTGAACACCGCGACCTGGGATCGGCTCACGCCGGCAGAGCGCGCCATCCAGTTCCCGGGCAGAACCCGCGCTGATTTGTTTGCCGCCGGCGATATCATCCAAGGTGGTGAGCAACAATCAAAGGGCGTCGAGTTCGACCTGGTTTACCAGCCGACGAAGCAATGGCAGTTGGTGGGAAGCTTCGCCAACAACGACCACGAGTTCACCACCTCGTCCGTTCCCTCGAGCATCGGCGAGACCTATCCGCAAGCCATCAAGACCCGTTATTCGCTCCTCAGCAAATACACGTTCACGGATGGCTCGGCCAAAGGTCTCTCGCTCGGCTTCGGTTTCAGCGGCGGCACCAAGTCGCTGCAGGACTACCAGGTCGTCAACGGCAAGGACGTCGCCCGCTATGAACCCGGCCGCAATGTGCTGGATCTGTTCGGCAGTTATAAATTCAAGGTGTTCAATCGCAACACCGCCGTGCAGCTCAATCTTCGGAATGTGCTGAAGACGCCGGACTATGCCGGTTGGAAGGCCACCGGTTCGTCGTCCATTCTCGCGACCGAACGTTACAAAGTGCCGACGCCCGTGGTCTACCGGCTCACGTTCGTGATCGATCTGTAAGCACTGCGTTTTCGTTAGTGGTTTCACCAAGGGCGAGCCGGGGGGCTCGCCCTTTTTTTGCGCCTGGAGGAAGTCGCGTTGTCGTGGGCGAAAAACGTTTAGCCAACCTCAGATCCTCTCAGGGCCTCACGACATCCAATCACTGTCATTCTGAGCGCAGCGAAGAATGACACTCCTTAAACTTGTGGCGCCTGCTTTGCTTATTCCCCCGTACAAACCTCGCACCTACAATTCCCCTTCCGTTATTTGCCGTTTTCCGTCGCCGCCTGATGATGCACGTGTGGCCTTGTCGCGTCCACCGCCGGCCACGGGAAGGTTTTTAAAATCATTGCCTTCGCCGACGCTTCGCCTTCACGGATTGCATAAGCGCGGTCCATCTCCAGCGAGGTGATGGTTTGCGTGAGTCCGGTGCGCGGCCAGAAAATCTCCGCCCGCACCACCCGCCTGGCCTGGCCCAACCCGATCTCCTGCTTCATCGGCGAGGCGCCGAAACTGCCGCCACTGCCCACCGTCCGATAAATCTCCCGCGTCCCGGATTCCGTTTCCACCACCACCTTGATCGTGGCGCCGATCGCCGCCCGGTTGGATTGCACGCCCTCGAGCTTCAATTTCAGCCAGTGGTTGCCATGGCCGGGATTGCCAAAGAGCTGCCGATGATAGTGGTCGCCCGGATACGCGCCCCCGAGCACCGAGTAGATGTCCTGTTCATCGTCGTTATTGATGTCGCCAAACGCGATGCCGTGCCCTTTCTGCAACTGGCCAAATCCGCCGGACGTCGTCACCTCCTGAAAACGGTTTCCGCCCCCGTTGCGAAACATCCGGTTTGGCATCAACGATGCCAGCGACGGATCGCCCGTTCCCGCGTAGAAATCCAGCCAGCCATCATTGTCGAGGTCGCCGAAATTTCCGCTCATCGCGTGGATGACCTTGTTCAAGCCCTTCTCTTTCGCGACATCCGTGAAAGTGCCATCGTGATTGTTGTGATAAAGACGCGGGTGCTCCGCATCGGTCGGCATACCGAGGTAATCGGCCGCCACGTCGCCCACATTCTGAATGCGGTAACCTGAAACAAAAATATCCGGCCAGCCGTCGTTGTCGTAATCCCAAAACCAGCAGGGAAAACTGTAGAGCGGTTCGGTGACCCCTGCCACTTGCGCCACGTTGGTGAATTTCCACGGTGCACGCGGTGACTGGTCCGTTCCTGCCGGACCCTCATTGCGCAGAAGAATATTCGGGCTGTCCCGCAGTGAGAGGTATAAATCGGGCCGCCCGTCGTGATTATAGTCGGCACTCACCACGCCCTTCACGAAACCGACGATCGCGACCCCATTTTCCGCCGCGCATTCGGTAAAGGTGCCGTCCCCATTGTTGCGATACAGCTCGCAGGGATGCACAGATTTGTCGCCAAAGGATTCATTACCGATGAACAGATCAATCCAGCCGTCGCCATTATAATCGAACCACACGGCGGTCTGGGTCGGGTGAAAACTCAACACCCCCGCTTCCTCTGTCACATCCGTGAAAGTGCCGTCGCCATTGTTGCGCAAAAGCGAATTCGGGAAACGCCCCTCGTTGTCCAGCCACGCGCCCCGCAGAATAAAAACATCCATGAAGCCGTCGTTGTTGTAATCGGCCTGGACCAGGTTGAGTCCGCCCGTCAACCCGAGCAACCCGGCTTCCGCCGTGCGATCGCTGAACGTGCCATTGCCGTCATTGTGAAAGAAACGCAGCTGGCTGTGAAATCCGACCCCCGAGACCAGCAAATCGAGCAGCCCATCGTTGTCGAAATCCTCCAGCACCACGCCTCCCGACAGATCATCGACATCGAGTCCCAGTTGTCCGGCCACATCGGGAAAGCGTTTGATGTCGTAGTCGGAGGCAAACGCATGCGGATCAATCCGCCATTGGGCCGGCACTTTGTCGGGGTATTCGCCGAGCGTCATGTACGCAAGGTTGAGCAGCCAGCCCGCATCGAAACGCGAAGGATCCCGGTCCAACAGTTGCGTGAGAAGATCGATGGCCGCGCGCGAACCGCGGGGAAGCTGGTACACGCCCCCGCCGCGGATCGGAAACAGGCACGACTCGGCGTTGTGATTGGCGAGGCAATTTTCCTGCTCACCGATGCGGAGCTGACAGAGCGCTTTCATCAGCAACAGCTTGTTTTGCACCTCGGGCTGGATGATCGCGTGGTACTCGGCCGCCAGTCGTTCGTAGTCGAGGAACTCCGCCAGCGCGGCCTCGCTCTGGCCGTCGTTCAGCAGCGTTTCCGCCAACCGGCCCTTCAACGGCAGCACTTCCTCGATCGCGATCGCCGCCGCAATTTTTTCCCGTAGAACGACGATCGCCTTCGAAGTAAGAAAGCGATGGGCGAACGGTTGTGCAGCAGCCTCAAGCCCGGCCAGCCGCTCCACCATTCGTTGGGTGCTGGCCGGCTGCGGTTTGGCGGGCTCCGCGTTCAGAAATATTGCCCCCCACCCAAACGACGCCAAAAAGAAAGCCTGTCGCACCCGTGTAAAAAAGCTCCCGGTAAGGGCGGGAGTAAAACGACGGGGCATCTGGAACATGCGAAATCGTGGGAGCTTGCGCAGATCCATCGCGAACCAATTTAGGCCGTAAAATTGCGCTATCTTTGGACTAATTTAACCCCAAATTGAACTAGGCAGCACCTGTTTTCCCACTCTACACTAAACGTTAGAGTAACCTGCAGCTTGGCCTGTCTCCCCAAGCCGCGTTTATCCTCCTTCCAACACGGTAACCCCACCGTCTGGCCTGCCTTCAAGTTCACCTTGCCCTGCCTTCGCTTGAACAAAACCCGCCCCCTTCTGTTTGCCGTCGCCGCGATCGCCCTCGCGGGCGGGGCTTTTTATGGGCAGCGGTATTACACCACGCGGCATACGTGGAATGCGCTCAGGCCGACTCTCCCTGCAGCAGTCGGCGTCGAAGCTCCAGACCTCGATTCGCGTCTGGCCGGCTGCGCCAGCCGGTTTCAATCCTGGCCGCCCGATCAGGCGGCATTGGCTGAGTTTGCCCGGCTTTGCCATGCGAATGGCCAGCTCGATTCCGCCATCAGCGGCTATCAGGCGCTCGTTTATCTGCAGCCCAACGACCCGCACTGGCCGCATCTGCTCGCCTCGCTGCTGGCCGGTTTCGGACGTCTCGATGAAGCCCTGCCCCTGCTGCGACGGACCACCCAGCTGGCTCCCGAACACACGGTCGGCTGGCTGCGACTCGGCGATGCCCTCTTCAAATCCAATGCGACCGCCGAAGCGCAAGCCGCCTACCAGGAAGCGCTGAACCGGGCCCCGGGCAACCCCTACGCCTTGCTCGGCCTGGCCCGCTGCGATCTCCAGACTGAACGCTGGACCGCCGCGCGCAGTCACCTTCAGCAAGCCGTCGCCACCGATGCCAAATTCGCCGATGCCCAGAGCCTGCTCGCAAGCGTTTTTGAGCGACTCGGCAATCCCGAAGGCGCCGCACAGGCCCGCGCGCGCATGCAAAATGGCGGACATTACACGGCAGCTCCCGACGACTGGACCGACGACCTGATCAACTACTGCCATAATCCCTACACCTTGCTGACCGCCGCCTCGTCAGCCGTGGCAGACGGCGAACCTCGCAAAGCTCTCGTGCCGTTGCATCGCGCCCTCGCGATCGCGCCAAACGATTCCCGCATCCACCGCCAGCTGGCAAAAATTCTCTACACGCTGGGCGATGCAGCCCAGGCCCGCTCGGAAATGGAACGGGCGGTCGCGCTCTCACCGACGGATGAGAACATGCAGTTCGATCTCGTCGAGCTGCTCAAAAACACCAAGGCGCACGAGGCGCTGGTCCAAGCCGTCGCCGCCGCCGTCACCGCCTGTCCGGGCAGCGCCGCGCTTCACTTCGAAGCCGGGCTTCTTGCCGTGGAAGCCGGCAAAACCGGGGAGGCGGAACAGCATTTTCAATTCGCCTGGCAAAACCGGCCGGATAACCCGGCTGCCGCCCGTGAGCTCGCCTCCCTCTTTTTCCAAACCAACCGAAGCGAAGCCGGCGTGGGCGTGCTGGAAAAAGTGATCGCCCGCAAGCCGCAGAACACCGGCGCGCACATCCAGCTGGTGCAACACGGCATCGACACCGGCGATCCGCGCACCACGGAGTGGATGCAGCGGGCCCTGAGTTCCGGCGCACCCGAACTTCCCTCGGCTGAGCTGCAACAAAACTACGAACGCCGCTTCGGCCGCGCCCTGCGATGAGCCCTTCGATCAAAACGACCCAGCCGGCCGCCAATCGCCGGCCTACCCTGAAGGACGTCGCCCGCGAAGCGGGTTTCCACATCACGACCATTTCCCTCGCACTCCGCGATCACCCAAGCATCCCGGAAAAAACGCGCCAGCAGATCAAGAAAATGGCCGAACGTCTCGGCTACCAGCCGAACCCGGTATTCCACGCGCTCAGCCGTTTTCGCGCGGAAGGCTGCGTGCGCGGTCCGGCTCCGCGCATCGCGTATCTGGAAAATTTCGGATTGGGCTCGGGCAGTGAACGTCCCACGTACATGCGCGCCATCCTGGAGGGCGCAAAACGGCAGGCCGAATTGCTCGGGTATCAGCTGGAGCCGCTGGCCGTCGGGGAGGACGATCACGATACGCACAGCCTCACGCATTATTTGAAGGAGCACCAGATCACCGGCGTCGTGCTCGGCGCCTTTGTCCCCGGATTCGCGGAAATCGCCCTCAACTGGGACGACTATGCAGTCGCGAAAATCCACTCCCGCCACACCGAGCCGGAAGCCACCGTCGTCGGCAACGACCACATCCGTGAAGTCCGCCTCGCCTTCAGCCGGCTGTCCGCGCTGGGTTATCGCCGCATCGGCATGGCCATCGGCCGGGCCGACGAAGACGCCTGCGGTCACCGCCATACCGCGGGTTACCTGATGGAGGAGGCCTCGATTCCCGCGGAACGCCACGTGCCTCCGCTGCTGTTCCCCTATAATCTCGATACCAAATCGCTCGGCGGAATGATCGCACGCTGGGTGCGCCGTCACCAGATCGACGTCGTGCTCTGCAATTGGAGCAGCATTCAGACGATGCTGGAGGCGGAGGGTCTTTCCGTTCCCGACAAGGTTGCGTGTGCGTGTTTGTGTCTTTGCGATCCCATGCCGCCCGGCCTCGCAGGAATCCGTCCGCATCTGGACCTCCTCGGCGAACGCGCCGTTTCCATCGTCGTCGCCCAACTGAAAACCACCCAACGAGGCGTGCCCGAGTGCGCTTCCTCCATTTATGTCCAAAGCGTCTGGCAAGACGGTCCTAGCGCCCCCCAGCGAAGCTGACAGCGCGCCTTCCCCCAAGCGCTACTACACCCTGTCCGACATTGCGGCCAAGGCGGGAGTGCACGTGACGACGGTCTCGCTCGCGTTGCGGGATCATCCCAGCATTCCGCCCGCAACACGCGCCCGGATCCGGGCCGTCGCGAAAAACTTTGGTTATCAGCGCGACCCCTTGTTGGACGCGTTGAATTTTCACCGGTCCCAGCGGCAACAACAAACGCGGGTGATCAGCTCGGCGTTTGTGGTTCACGCGGGCACGACCCGTCTTTTCAGCGGCAATCACTACCAGCCCCAGGTGTACGCGGGCGCCAAGGCCGCGGCGGAGGCGCGCGGACACACCTTGGATATTTTCGTCGTCGGTCAGGGACACCTCGCTCCCGCGCGGCTCAACACCATTCTGACGGCCCGCAGTATCACCGGCATTCTGCTCTCAACTTTCGAAATCGACATCGAGCAGCTGGACTTGGACTGGGATCAATTTTGCGCGGTGAAAATCGAGTGCCTGCATCTCACTCCGAATCTGGATGCGGTCTCCAACGACCAGCTGCAAGTGGCCCGACTCGCCATGCAGCAGTTGCGCAAGCTCGGTTACCGGCGCATCGGACTCGCCACCGCGCGGGAGGATCAGACCCGCCTCAGCGGTTCCTTCGGCATGGGTGTACTCATCGAACAGGCCTCGCTGCCCGAAGCGGAATGTGTGCCCCCGCTTCTTTTCAGCCTGACCGATGCTCCCCGCCTCGGTCAGATCATTCCGGAATGGATGCGCGAAAACAAAGTCGACGTCGTCATCTCCAACTGGATCGAGCTCTTCGAAGTTTTCGCGACCGCGGGAATTCGCATTCCCGAAGACGTGGCATTCGCGTGTTTGGACATCCAGCCCAACATGGGACAGGTCGCCGGCGTGGTGCAGAACCACCACCTCGTGGGACAGCGCGCGATGGAGCAGCTCGCCATCATGACCGACGCTTATCAGCGCGGTGTCCCCGAAGCGCAGACGATCACCTACATTCCCGGCTTTTGGCAGAACGGTATCACTGCGCCGCAAAAACCGCGGCGGCATTCGAATTGAATCACGGCAGCAGGAACGGTGAATGAGAGACTGCCGCGCGGTCTTTTATGGCCTCGTGATTGAATAGGTCTCAGGCGTCGCGACAAGCGTCTCCATTTCCGGGGTTCGCACTGTTCACTCTACTGATAGAGCCACGACTCAACAGATAGAGTGCCGAAGCCTTTGTCCCGTTTTTCGCGGACTTCTTTATCCGTCGCGCAGGCGGGCCCGCAGTTCACCTGCATGCCCATCCGAATTTCCCCCACCCCTTTGCCGCACCCTAACCGCGGCGATCAGCACAGTCCAACGACAGTATAAAATGAAACCACGAAACCCTACACCCAGACAGACAAGCCGACCGGGACTAGCCCGCGCGTGCCTTTTGCTCGTGCTCCCTTCACTGGTGAGCATCGCATCCGCCCAGACCACGCCTTCCGAGCCTGGTAAACCCGAAGGAGAGGTTGTCACCCTCTCCCCGTTCTCCGTCAGTACCGAACGCGACTACGGCTACCGTGCCGCCAACTCGATTTCGGCCACGCGCACGAATACCCCGATTAAGGACGTCCCCGTCAACATCCAGGTGTTCAGCCCGGAGATCTATGAAGACCTTTCCATCAACAGTCAGGTGGATCTCGAGCGTTACAACGCTTCGCTCATCAATGGCGCCTCCGATACCTATTCCGACAACACCATTCAGCAGGCATTTAACAACTTCCTGTTTCGCGGATTCACCCAGAACTGGGGTCTCCGTGACGGCACCCGCGAATACGATCCCGTAGACACCCAGGGTCTTGCGCGCGTCGAAATTGTGAAGGGACCGGTTGCAGCCCTCTACGGCGTCAGCTATCCCGGCGGTGTGATCAACAGCGTCAACAAGTCGGTTGATTACAGTCACAATTTTTCCAATGTCCGCCTCACTGCCCGCAGCGAAGGCGGTTACCGCTCCACCTTGGACAGTAATTTCAGTGGTGACGTCGCCGGAGGCAAGGCCGGTGTCCGCTTTAACGCCGCCTACGAAAAAACCCAGGATGAACGCGACCACTCCGAGGGCAAAATCCGTTTCTACCAGCTCGACACGGAATACAAGCCGACCAAGTCCACGACCATCGCCTTCCTGCTGGAGCACAGTTATCGCGGCAAACCAAACGGTTTGAACAGCTATGCGTTTCAGCGCGGGGATGCCGCCAATCCCGATTCCCAGGCATCGATTCCGCTGCAGATCATTCATCCGGAAATTCCGTGGACCTGGAACTGGTCCAACGGACAAAACCTGCGTTCGCTCGAGGTAAAATATTATCGCGGCACGATCACGCAGCAGGTGGGCGAAAACCTGACCTTCACGGCTTACGTTCAGGAAAACTCGCACGACCAGATCGATGGCAACGGCTGGGATCAGGCCGGCAGCAGCGGCGCCGACAGCTGGGAGGTCGCCGGCCGCGGCTGGTATACCGAGAACGGGGTCGACAAGATCGAGTCCGGTTACAGTTACCGTGACTGGACCAATGTCGTTCACTCCTACGGTGCAACTGGCGTCTACAAGCTGAACTTCGCTCCGGTGAAAAACACCTTCACCTTCGGTGGCGCCGCCTGGGCCGAGAATTTCCTCTCTCATAAATCGAATTCCACCGCGGTGATCAGCCATCCGTTTGCGGTAGGTTCATCCATTGTGATCCCCTACGGTCCTCCCGGAGACCTGCATCCTGATCCGGTCGGCGGCTACGGTCACCAGAGCAACACCAACGACTACTATTTTGCCGCGTTGATGTCCTCCTTCTTTGATGACCGCCTCAAGACCAACCTGGCCGTCAATCGCACGCACGTTAAGAACGTCGCATGGGCCAGCGGGGTGGACAACGCCCCGGTTTCCTATGACATCACCAAAACCTCCCCAATGATTGGCGGCGTCTATTCGGTGACCAAGTCCATCAACCTCTTCGCCGTGCACAGCACCTCGCTGTTCCCGACGTCCGTGACCAACTCCTTCGGCGCACCGTTGCCCGCGGTCACGGGTTCCAGCATCGAAGGCGGCGTCAAATTCGAAACGGTGGATGGAAAACTCAGCGGCACGGTTTCCTATTACGAAATCAAGCAGACCGGCGGTTCCCAAACCGACCCGCTGGCCGTCAGCCAGGCCACGGTGACCTACGATCAGTTGACCCAGCAAAATACTCCGGCCTCGATCGCCCAGCGCAATGCGCTCTATCCGGCCGGTCGCCCCTTGGGCGACTCCGTTTCCGGTGGCGAATCGAAATCGAAGGGTGTTGAGGTCGACCTGAACTACCAGCCGACGCACAACTGGGCGATCCAGTTCAGTTACGCCCATAACACCAACAGTGTCATTACCGCGATCAACACGGCAACCATTGGTCAGGCTAATCCCGGTACGATTAAGGATCAGTTCTCGATCCTCACCAAGTACACGTTCACCGATG
>JBEHXD010000031.1:0-20205 GCA_048498875.1 Verrucomicrobiota bacterium | reverse complement strand
TTACTCGAAGCCGGTGAACACGCTGAAGAGGCGAAGGCCGGATCCGCGGCGTCACCGGAAAACCTGGTGGATGATCTGGAGGCGATGGGGCCGACTTATATCAAGCTCGGCCAGGTTTTGGCGGGCCGTCCCGATCTGCTGCCGGAAAACTATCTGAAGGCCCTCGAGCGCCTGCAGGATAATGTGAAACCGTTTTCCTACGACGAGGTGGAGCAGATCGTGATGTCGGAACTGGGCGTGCGAATTTCCAAGGCATTCTCGCGCTTCGATATCGAGCCCCTCGCCGCGGCTTCGCTCGGGCAGGTCCATGCGGCCGCGTTGCGCGACGGTCGCGAGGTGGTCGTCAAGGTGCAGCGGCCCAACATTCGCAAACAAATCGCAGATGATTTTGATGTGCTGGAGCAAATCGCAGGATTTCTCGATGAGCACACGGAGATGGGGCGCAAGCACCGCTTTGTGAAGCTGCTGGAGGAATTTCGTCTCACGATTCAACAGGAGTTAAATTACGAGCGGGAAGCGCACAACCTCGTGACCGTGGGCAGGAATCTGGAAAAGTTTCCCCTGATTCAGGTGCCACAGCCGGTCCCGGGGTATTTTACGCGCTCGGTGCTGACCATGGAGCAGGTGCGCGGGCAAAAGGTCACCGCGCTGAGCCCGCTTGCGCGCATGGAGTTGAAGGGTGCGCCGCTGGCGGAGGAAATTTTTAAAGCCTATTTGCAGCAGGTGTTGGTGGACGGATTGTTTCACGCGGATCCTCACCCGGGAAATGTCTTTGTCACCGAGGACGGGAAAATCGCCCTGATTGATCTTGGGCAGGTGGGGCACACCGGACCGGCGATGCAGGAGAGTCTGTTGAAAATTCTGATCGCGGTGAGCGAAGGCAACGGCGAAGCGGCGGCAGACATCGCCATCCGGGTGAGCGAGAAATCGGATAATTTCACCGCGCCGGAGTTTCGCCGCAAAATTACGCAGCTGGTCGCGCTGCGTCGCGATCAGGGGCTCGAGCAGCTCAATGTCGGTCGGTCGCTGCTCGATGTATCGACGATCGCGCGCGACAACGGTCTGATGGTTCCCAGCGAACTGGCGCTGCTGGGGAAGACCCTGCTGCAACTGGACGAAGTCGGACGAATCCTGGATCCCACGTTTGATCCCAATGCCTCAATCCGACGCAACGTTTCCCAGCTGATGACCGAACGCATGAAGAAAGACCTGACGAAGGGAAATGTTTACAGTTCGCTGCTCGAAGCCAAGGACTTCATGACCGGCCTGCCGACCAGACTTAACCGGATCATGGATGCCGTCACCAATTCCGAATTGGAGGTAAAGGTGAAGGCCACCGACGCCAAGGTGATGCTCGATGGCATGCAGAAGATTGCCAATCGAATCACCATGGGCGTGGTGCTCGCGAGTCTCGTGATCGGAGCGTCGTTGTTGATGCGCGTCCAAACGGATTTCCAGCTGTTCGGCTATCCCGGGCTGGCGATACTTTGCTTCAGCGCGGCGGCGGCGGGTGGCTTCTGGCTCGTCATCAGTATTTTTGTCCAGGACTACAAGAGTTGGAAAAAATATATCCGGTGATTTTCACCTGCAGTGCGCGCAAAAGAATTCAGGAACCGGCATCACGCAGGGACTACTACATTGTTGAAAGCCGCGTGAAGATTTCGCGCGGTTCGCATTCAAATCCCTTATCCCCATGAACACACTCGTTGAAGTCGCACCAGTCGCTGCCATCGGATATTCCATTCTCTACATGATTTTCGGCGGAGGTTTGCTTGGCGCCGTCGTGATTTTTGTCATCGCGAAAATGTTCGGTAAGTAAGTTTGTTGTTTCTCATGAAACAGCTCGCCGCCGTGCGGGATGTGAAACGGCCCGGTAAGAAGCAGGGCACGGTCGACGCTGGCGCGAGTGAAGAGGGTGGAGCAAAAGACGGGCAAAGCCGGTCGGATATTTTGCTTCCCAAAAACATGCCCACATCGTCTCAGGGTGTCGGTTTTTGTCTTCATACCCGCATGACCGGTGAGGTTTTGATCAACGGCTGGCTGGTCACTGATTCCCACATCATTTTATTCGCGAGAAACCGGTAAAGTGAGATCCGTTCGCCCAATGTAGCGAAAAATCTCAATTAAAGGAGAAAATGCTCATGAAAAAAACGCATAATCCGGCAAAGGGAAAAATCATTAACCGCGACCAGGCAGTCGGCTTGCCCGGCGAGAACGATGTTGAGGAACGTGCGCGCGAAGATGCGCAGATCGAAGGACGTCGCGCGGTAAACAACGGGGACCGGCGTCAGGCTGAATCCGAATTGGAAGGAGATGATATTCCTCCCGGCATCGATGGAGATGCAGAAGGCACCAGTTCCCTTTCGCGCGATCCGAGTGAGCCGGCATCAATTCCCGGGCGAAAAATCAAGGATCGTGAAGGAGAGGACGAACAACTCGCCACTGAGCGGCTCGTGGCGGAGGGCGTCAATGAAGCCGAGCATGACCAAATGCTCGCGGCTGCCCGGCAGAGAAGGCAAAAATAATTTTTGTCACGGATAGGGTGCCGCGGGGCAACGATCAGAAGTTACGATCCAAAAAATTAGCCGCAAAAGAACGCAGGAATCACAAAAAACTAATCTGTTTTTGCGACCTTTGCGTTCTCTTGCGGCTATAGTTTAAAGAAACCGATCTAGTGTTGCGCTTGGATCGAAGAAGCACCCGCACGTGAGGCACTTTTCTGCTCGGGAGAGCTACAGCTCGGGGAGAGTGCCGTGACCGCCAGCACGATAAAAATGAATACGCACGTTTTCATGTCTTCTCCGATGCAGAAGGAATGCCATCGTTTCGCCATGAGTCCAATCGCCTGAATTCGAGTGCGTTAAAAAAATGGGCTGATTTTCCGCACCGGAAAATCGCGAGATTTTCCCGCAAAATGCCCGCAAAGTGCAATCAGGCGTAGCGGAAGAAGGCGACCAGCGTCTTCTCCCATGAGATATTTTATTTCAGCAGCTCACGCAGGTCCGACAGACTGAGTCTGGCCGCGGCTTCGTCGCTGGCTTCAAAAACATCGGCGAGCAAAGCGCGTTTGGTGTCCTGCAGAGTCATCACCTTTTCCTCAACGGTGCCGGAGCAGATCAACTTGTAACTTGTGACCACCTTGGTCTGGCCGATGCGGTGCGTGCGGTCGGTGGCCTGGGCCTCGGCGGCAGGATTCCACCAGGGATCGTAATGAACCACGACGTCGGCGCCCGTCAGATTAAGTCCGGTGCCGCCGGCTTTGAGGGAAATCAGAAATACGGGAATGCTTTCGTCGCTTTGAAAACGATCGACGGCCGCTTGGCGCGCTTTCGCCGACATCGATCCGTCAAGGTAGCAATACGGGACGCCCTGGGCCTCGAGTTCCTCGCGCAATAAACCGAGCAGGGAGGTAAATTGGGAAAAGACGAGCATGCGATGCCCCTCGTCGATGCTTTCCGCCAGCAGTTCGCGGAAGGCGTCGAGCTTGGCGCTTTCCGCCTTTTCATTTTCAATTAATCGTGGATCGCAACAAATCTGCCGGAGCCGCAGCAACTGGGTGAGCGTGGCCATGCGCAACCGGCCTTCCGACGCTCCCGTGGAAGCGAGCTGGTAAAGTTCCTGTTCGGTTTTTTCCTGCATCCGCCGATAGAGCGCAGCCTGGCCGGCCGTAGGTTCGCAATAGATGATCTGTTCGATCTTCGGTGGCAATTCCGGCGCAACCACGAGTTTGGTCCGGCGCAAAATGTAAGGGGCCGTTTGGACCCGAAGGCGTTCGTCATACCAGGCGCGATCTCCTCCGCGAACTCCGGCGGGCACGGCGGGGAGAAAGCCCGGCATCAGGTATTCAAAAAGGGAGCGCAGGTCTTCGAGCGAGTTTTCCAGCGGGGTGCCCGTGAGGAGAAAACGACCTTTACCGCGAAGAGTGCGCAAAGATTGGGCCGCCTGCGTACGGCGGTTTTTCAAATGCTGGGCTTCGTCGCCGAGAATGATGTCAAATTCGAGGCCGGTGAATACCTCGTCGTCGCGCGTGAGGGTGCCATAGGAGGTGATGATGAGATCGTACCCGGCGAGTTCCCCGGCCTTCGTCGCCCGGCGATCGCCGTGATGCACCAGCGCGCGTAGCTGTGGAGTGAATCTCGCGGCTTCGCGGCGCCAGTTTTCCATCAACGAGGCGGGGCAGACGACGAGAAAGGGCAGGCGTTGATCTAAGGCCGGCCCGCGCGATGAGGCGGGGCGGGCATGTCTGGCGGCGAGCAGGGCGAGGGCCTGCAGGGTTTTGCCGAGCCCCATTTCATCGGCGAGGATGCCCCCGAGCTTTTGTCCGTACAGATACCACATCCAGGCCACGCCCAGTTTTTGATAAGGTCGCAGGATGGTCGCGAGGTCGGTGGGAACGGGCGCGGCGGAGAGCGTGGACAATTGTCGCAGCGCTTCACTGCGTTCACGCCAGGTGGCGGGCGGTTGAAAGTGGGGCGTCGCTTCCGCCAGAATCTCCTGGGCTTCAGCCACGCGGGCGCGAACAATGCGGTGCTGGCGGCGAACTCCGCCGGCGGATTCGCGTTCGCCGGCGAGGGCCTGGTGTGCGGCTTGTAATTTTGCGAGGCGGGCGGGATCGACCAGGTAAATTTCCCCGTTATTTTCAATATAACCACGACTGGTATTGATCGCGCCCAGAATTTCCGTTTCGGATGCCTTGCCGGCTTTAAGGGCGAGCGTCACGTCGTAGCCTTCGCCCTGTTCCAGCGCCTCGGCTACAACGCCGACAGGCTGGATGTGCCGCGTATTTCGTTCAAAGTTTTCGGTGAACTCCGCGCCGTGCCGTTCCCTCAATTCGGTGCCATAAGTGGCTAGAAAATTCAGGGCTTTGTGCCGGTTGCGCAGCCAGAATTTTCCATTGGTCGGCTCAAGGATGAAACCGTGGCGTTTCAACAGATCCCAAACTTCGTGATAGTTGTCGGCCTCACGCGAGGGGAGCGTGATGGCGAGAAAGTGTTCGGAGCCGTCGACGATCATCGGTTTCCAATCCGGTTCGGCTGGCGCTGCGGGTTTGACGGGCGTGACCGGAGCGGAACTTTTCCCGGGAGGAGCGGGTGGTGAATTCGTCACCGCGAGGTGTTCGTCCACGCCGGCGAGGTCGCCACCATTCCATTTGATGGGTTCAGCGGGTTTGTTGATCCAAAAGAAAACCGGTTGTCCGCCAAGAGCGTCGGTCAGTTCGCCGAGTTGCGCACGCGTGAGTTGCAAAAAGGAAACCGCGGCCGGTTTTGCGCCAATTCTCTGGAGAATGGCGAGCCCCGCGACCATCGAAGCAGGCGGAACGGTTCCGAGTTCCAACTCCAATCTGACGGCAATGGCATCGCGTTTGGCGGCAGCGGCGAGATTCGGAGGGAGAAGTAAGCGGAGCATGAACGATCAGCGGCAACGCGATCCCGGGCGCGACGGCGCCGTTGCCTGGTGAATCGGTGGCTTAGGGAGAGGAGGGACGGGCACCGGCTTCCGGCGGATTATCCGCCCATGCGCGCACCCATTTGCGTGCGAGCAGACCCGATTCGGTAAGGTCGCTGTCCTTCCAGCCGCCATGTCTCGACGCGCGTGGAAGAATGATCGAAGCCGTTTCGCGCTTGGTGTAGATCGCCCAGTTGCAGTGACTGAGTTGCCACTGGCGCATGAAGTCCATCCATTCTGCCGTGGAGGCGGGATCGAAGCCGCCGGCGCCTGATGCGTCGCAGGTGCCCCATTCCGTCACAAATATCGGCAGGCCCGCGTTCATGGCCTTCATGGCCTTGTCGCGCAGCTTCTGTTTGTGCGTGCCGGCGTAAAAATGGAGGGTGTAGGCGACGTTGTCGTCGTGGATACGGCTTCCTGCGGCGATATCAACATCCTGCGACCAGTTGGGCGTGCCAACAATGATCAGATTGTCGGGGTCGATCGCCCGGATGGCCGAGATTACTTTCTCGGCATAGGGTTTCACGTCCTTGTCCCAAGTGAGACCTGTGCCCGGTTCGTTGAAGATCTCGTACATCACATGCGGATGGGTGCCGTATTTGCGCGCCATTTCCTGGAAGTATGCGACGGCAAGATCCGTGTGCTTGTTTGCCTCGTGATCATGCCAGTCGATCAGTACATAAAGATCCGCGGCGATCGCCGCATCGATGACCTTGCACACGCGTTTTTTTTCCGCCTCGGGATTGCCCAGATAACCGTCGGGTTTGATGCCGAGGGCGGCGCGGACGATGGTGGCTTTCCAATCCTGTTTCAGCCAGTTGACCACCTCGGCGTTGTAGTAAGGTCGGGCTTCCCATTGGCTCCAGCCGAAGCTGACACCGGCGAGGCTGACGGGCTTCTCATCGGCACCCACGATTTTGTTTCCCTTCACATGCAACAAACCGTGGGCGGTCACCGGACCGTCAGTAGCCGGAATCGCCGGGACGGTTTGGCTGGTGCAACCGGCCAAGGTGAGTGACAGGAGAACGAGACAGAAAAATTTCATTGATGAGGGAGAAGTGGGATACAGGCGCAAACAAGGTGACATGCGAGGCGAATCCGGACGCTTGGCAAACAAAACGATCGTCCCGGCTAACAAACTAGGGCTCCACCAGCACGGGCAATCCGACCCAAGTGAGACTCAACAAGGTTCGTGCATCCCAATTCGCGACGCGAAAACAACCGTGGGATTCCGTGCGACCCACTTTCTCGGGGTCGGGCGTTCCATGAATGCCATAGCCGCTGCGATCGAGGCCGATCCATGCGACACCCACGGGATTGTTGGGGCCCGGCGAAATGATGAGCTTGTGGTTGATTTCCTGTGCCTCGGGCGATTCGGGAAAAACGGCGGGATCAAAGGTGTAATTGGGATCGGGAATCACAACGGTGACGTGAAGTTCGCCGACCGGACGTTTTTCCACATTGCGTGCGATACTTACAGGAAAGTGCGCGAATACGCGTCCGGTATCGTCGGTGACTTCCAGTTCATGCTCGGCGAGACGGATATGAAAAAGCGCGGCGCGCCCGGCGGGTGTGACGGTTTCCACCGCGGGAACTTGAATGCGAGTGCCCGCCTCAATGGTGTTCCAATCGATCTTGGGATTGAGCTTTTTCAGGAAATTGGGACTCGCATGGTAATGCTCCGCGACGCATTCCAGTGCCGTTGCATAAGCGAGGGAACTCTGCTCCGATTTTTCCACCCACGTGGTGCCCACGGGCTGGAGTTTTTCCAATTCGTCGGGGGTGAAGGCGTGTTCGATCAGAGTGGGCGAAGTGAGCAGGAGATTCTCCCGGGTGGCGTCATCCAATTCGCCGCTTTCCGCCAGGTTCATGCCGCGTTGAAACGCACGCAGCGCGGCGGCGGACTGCGGGCCGCGCACGCCGTCAATCGATCCGCCGGAAAATCCGCGGCGCGCCAGTTCAACCTGGGCTTCGAGCCAGTTGGCGACCGGACGTGGTTCGTTTTCCGGTGCGGAGGGTTCCTCGATTGCGGGAGTGTCCTCCGGACGAAGTATCGTGGGAGGATGGACGTTGGTTTCGCCTTTAAGCACACAGCTCACGCAGAGCGTGGCAAATAACGCGAAGCCGCGGGCACCAAGGGGCAACATTGGCGCGAGAATGGTCGGCTGCGGCCAAATGAAAATGCAGAAATCGAGAAAAATCGTGACCGGGTGGCCACCGTTTTTTTGGGCAGATGATGATTGAAGGCCCGCCAAAACAAATCCCCCTGTGGTGGATAAATTCCGGTGAAGGTTCAGGTCGATGCGGAAGGTCTGCTTGGGTTCTCAGGACAGGCCTTGATCCACGCTCGGGGCAACGAATGATGGCGTGCCGGGACACCGGGAACCTGCGAATTTGGCAAAGTGGGGACCTTCACAAAAAAGAGTGGATAACTTATCTCCCGATCATCGTGACGTGAGATGCCAGAATCCGCAGAGCGTACACCGGTAGGCGCTTCGCTGACGTTCAACGCCCGCGACCATCGCTGCATCCAAGGCATCACCTTGGCTGCGGTAGCGTCTTTTGCTGGTGCATTGTTTCTTTTTCTCTTCCTGGGTGGGTTTTTTCATCGCGGCGAGTCCCGGAACCGATCGTGACAACTCTCAAATTTGGCGCGAACTTAATGGCAGCTCATTGAAGTCCTGGGCCCTCGGATTGGTGGATGACTGGCTGATGAGACTTGGATGTCATAAAAATTTAATATAAGTTGCTCATTTATAGTATTTAAAACTAAATTTTGCGACCGCTTGCCAAACAGGAATTTCCGCACATTCTGTCTGGCGAAGGAAAGAGCTGGGTACTTTCCGGACGTTAATTGAAATCGCCTGGACCGTTTGCAGGAAAGGGCACTTACCGCCGCTTCAAGCGGAATTAAAAAGGACGAGACGTCATGCTGACTATCGCCATCGCAGTCGCCTGGTTTTCGGTTGCTATGATTTACCTCATGGCAGCCACTGATCGCCGGACGCGCTGTTACTAAGTAAGAAAATAACGCCGCCCCGAGGGTTTTCCCTCGGGGCGGTTTTTTTTGCGCAGGTTTGGGCGTCCGGAAACTCTGTTAATCACACCAACACGGGCATATAACGGATTATCCGGTTGGACTGATTTCCACTCGCGTCCCACACGTTTGGTCCCCTAATTCTCCCAAATGGCTAATTCGCCCCAGGCATCCAAGACACCTTCACCGACTCAAGACTGCCCGTGCGGCAGCGGTAAAAAATTCGGGGACTGCTGTGAGCAGATCCTGACTGGTCGCCGATTGGCTGGCAATGCGGAGGAGCTGATGCGTGCGCGATTTACCGCCCATGTCGTGCATGATTTCCGGTTTTTGCATGAGTCGTACCGCCCTACGGCCGGTAAACCTTTTGCTGAAGAAGAGGGAGAACCGACGGTCACTTGGACCAAGCTCGTTGTCCATGGGCATGAACCCGGCAATGATCCGGCAAAGGCTTACGTCGACTTCTCGGCTTACGGTACGGAAGACAAGGTTGAAAAAGTACTGCACGAGAAAGCGGAGTTTGTGCAGGTGGACGGTAAGTGGCTTTACAATCGTGAAGCGCGGCTGGGACCTGCGCCCTATAAGTCGACCGCTCCCAAGGTGGGAAGGAATGATCCCTGTCCCTGTGGCAGTGGTAAAAAGTACAAGCATTGCTGTCTGCAAAAAGCATAGCCGTAGTTCCATTTGTCCATTGCGCGGACGGCATATGGCGGTAGGATTTCATCAAGATGAAATCGCTCGTTCTGCCGGCTCTGTTTCTGATCATTTCGTCTGCGCCCGGGATTGCTTCGGAAATCCGGGTAGGCGATTCAACCGCCCAGGTTCGCCTTACATTGGGTGCTCCGCGGGGCGAAGTTCATGCAGGAAGTCGCGAGGTTTTCTACTATGATCGCGGTGAGGTTGAAGTGCGGGACGGTGTGGTGAAGCGGGTCTCGCTTCGCTCTGAAGAGGAACAATCGGCGCTTGAGGCCAGACGTTCAGCAGAGGCGACCCGGATTCGTAACGAACGTGAGATTCGCGAGGCGGGACTGGCTGCCGAGGGTGATGCGCTGAAAGCGCGCAAGCTCGGCGACCCGGGATTTCTGGGGTCGCCCCTTTCGCGCCAGCTGGCGTTTTGGCAGGATTTTTCGCGGCGTTATCCTGGTTCTCCCTGTGCAGTGGAACTTGATGAAGTCCGTGCGCGTTTTGCGTTGGAAAATGAGGAGAGGCAAAAGCAGCTGGAGCAAGCCCGGCGATTGGCTGACTTGGAAGCTCGCGTCACAGCTGCGGAAAATGAAGCGCGGCTTGGCCGGCAATACGATTACGAGCGAAGGCAGTTTGCGATCGGTTATCCCACATTCGGTGGCTTTACCTCCTATCGGCACGCACGCGATTATTGCCCCGCGCCGCCATCGGTGAAACCCGTCACCCGGATGTATGAATTCCCGTTACCTTATGCGACCTCACCCGGCATGCCGCCCATGCAGCCGGTGTTTCGAAAGGATTATTCGACTGATCCGGTAAACGAAACGAGGTTAGGGGACGGTATGCAAAACGCCCGGTCCTCTGCTTCCAGTTACCGGAGATTTTGATTCAAAGTGTCTGTGACCGCAGCGAAAATTTAGCGGGGATGCGGTCCATGCCGGGAGCGGCCATCTTCCCTTTCCCTGCTGTGATCGCAGGAATACGTACTGCTGGCGCGAACGGGTTTTGCGGGACGGGAAGATTTCCCGCGTTCCGAGCCTGACGGGCCGTAATGAAATCCGGATTCATCTTCGTAGCCAGCTTCTGCGTGTCTGATTGCAACCAACAGCACGAGGGCAGTGATGGCTCCCAATAAAAATGCGCCCGTGAAATACCAGGGAATGAAGGCGTGCGCGAAAATAGATTTTGCCCCAGACATGCGTCGGTAGACCGAGCTCCTACCGTCCAGTTCATGATCCGTCGATAATGTCTCCGATGTAAGTGGATAATCTTGCGAAAAATGCGGTGGACCATCCACCGCGGTTAAGCTCACAACCCCAGTCCGGCCCGGTTAACTGTCCTCAAGTTTCACTTCCTGCTCGATCAGGAACGGTTTCAGTTCGACAACGCCGAAGTCAGCCAGGACACGTCCGTGCCAGTCGAGCACAGGCGCCTTGGTTTGGTGGGAAATCCGTCTCATTTCCTCCGCGGCCGTCTCGTCACGGCTGACATTTTTTTCCCGAAAGCTGATGCCGTTGTCCGACAGAAAAGAAATAACCTCGGTGCACCAAGGGCAACCTGTCTTGACGTATAGAATGGGCAGATCCTCGCTCATGCCAATAGGGACCGCGCGATTCAGTCCCGGTTCGCTGCGGGGCAAAAGAATGCCCGGCAGCAGCGATTAAAACGTGCCGAGCCTGGCGATGAATGGTCCCGGACCGCCTTCCTGATAGCCCAGTCGGCCGACTTTGTTGCCATTGCCATCGAGGATGATCACGGTGGGATAGCCTTCGATTTTATACTTGTCCGCGAGCTTTGCATTCTGCGCTTTCACGGTCGCCGTGAGTTTGCGTTTCTTGGGGAAATCCAATTCCACAAGAATCAGTTTTTCCTTCGCATATTGGGCGAATTCCGGAGTGGAAAGAATCTCCTTGTTCAAACGCTTGCACCAGCCGCACCAATCGGAGCCGGTGAAGAATAAAAATACGTGACGGTTTTCAGCTTTGGCTTGTTGGAGAGCAGCGGCATAGTCGGTCTTCCAAACCAAGGCCTCCGGTGAAGCTGTGATTTCCGCCACGGTGGTGATCGGGGCGGAAAATCCCCCGGCAATAATTAGAGTGAAGAGAACTGAAGTAAAAAAATTCGATTGGCGCGGCATGGGGTATTTAGGGGTGCCCCAGCAGAGCAAACTGGCTGCTTTCTGGCAAGCGACCTCTGCAAAAAGAGTTCACGGCTTTCCCGCGACGATATCCACCCGGACATTCTCGCCCAGTGCCTTGCTGGTTTTGCCAGTCAGGGCCAGCTTGGCCATGCCGTAAAATTGAACCATCTTGCTGGAAGGGGAATCCCAGTACTCGGCTGAAGTGACCTCCACCCGGAGCAAGACCAGCGTGGGATCCTCGATTCCCTCGGGAAACCAAATTTTGGCGGCAGGCTTCCAAAGCTCACGGGCTTTGGCTTTATCGCGCACCAGTTGTGCTTCGCCGGATACCGACACGTAGCGTTGTTTGTCGAGGGAGGAGTAGGCGAGATTCACCTGTTTCTGGTGCAGTATTTCATCGGCTTTCGGGGATTCGCTCGAACTGAAAAACCAGATCACTCCGTCAATGAGATCGATTTGTTGAGTCGCCATCGGGCGGCTCCGCAGCACCCCGTCTTCCGTGCGGGTGGTGAGCATCGCAATATGAAGGTCGGAAATAAGTTCGTTAAGCCGGGCGAAGGACTCGGTGTGGGTGGGGGCGGAATTCTTTTTCATGGCTTTGTATCTTGAATGGACAGCCAAAAAGTTTTCCGGATCGGCAAATTCAGCCCGGTTTGGGAGCTGCGAGCTGGCTTCTTACCGCGGCCACTAGTTCGTACGAGTGAATCCGTGCCCGTGGGTCGTGAATCGCCGCGGTCACCATCAGCTCGTCGACCGCGGTTCGCTCCAAAAATGACTGGATACCCCTTCGAATGGTTTCGGGCGAACCCACCACCGTTTCGCCAAATGCGTGTTCCACCCCGGCGCGTTCGGCCGCTGACCAAAGGCCGTCCATGCTTCTTACCGGAGGAGGAAGAAGTCCGGGTGTCCCACGCCGCAGGTTGGTGAAGCTTTGTTGTACGGAAGAAAACAGATAGGCCGCCTCCTCATCTGTGTCGGCGGCGAAAATACCGATGGCTGCCATTGCGTACGGGCGATCGAGGTCCGGAGATGGCTCGAACCGGGTGTGGTAAATAGCCAATGCCTCCTCCAGGTGGTCCGGAGCAAAGTGGGAAGCAAAAGCGAATGGCAGCCCCAGTTTTGCCGCGAGTCGGGCACTGAACAGACTGGAACCGAGAAGCCAAATGGGGACTTTTGTTCCTGCGGCCGGAATAGCCTGGATCGGTTGGTTTTTGTTCGCCGGTCGAAAATATGACCGCAATTCCTCGACATCCCCAGGAAAGGAATCCGCGTTATCCGCTCCGCGCCGGAGCGCATGCGAGGTAAGCGGATCCGTGCCGGGTGCCCGGCCCAAGCCAAGATCGATTCGACCGGGATATAAGGTGGCAAGCGTTCCGAACTGTTCCGCGATGACCAGGGGCGCGTGATTTGGCAGCATTATGCCGCCGGATCCGACCCGGATATTGTGGGTACCTGACGCGATATGGGAAATCACCAGCGAGGTGGCCGCGCTCGCGATCCCCGGCATGTTATGGTGTTCAGCCAGCCAGTAGCGGTGAAATCCCAGTCTTTCGACTTGCTGTGCAAGATCCCTGGACGAATCCAGCGCTTCTTTCGCAGAGCCTCCCTGCACGATCGGAACCAGGTCCAGCACGGAAAATGGAATCATGCGGAAAGCTGTCCAGGCGCGGTGATTTTTCCAGTGGAGAATGGGCCGAATCGCAGCGTGATTCGTTTACGGATCAGACGATGCGATAAACCGGTTATATTTTTCGACCGCCCTGTTTACTGCCCTGCGTTGCGACGGGATGAGCGAGCGGAGAAAAGCCGGTTCGGCAATGGCGGTCTGGTTTCCGGCATCCTTTTGCCACCAGCCTGACAACCGACCCTCGATGACCAGGCAGTAGCGGCGGCGTGGCTTTGAAGCGTGATCGGTCGACACAGGCCGCACGGTCCACAGTGCGCCCAGATCCTTATAGCTCATGCCGTATTCATCATATTCCGGCATGAGAAAAGTCGGCAGAGTTCCGGAAAAGCGTGGCGTATCACCGGCGAAAAAATGATCTTTGCCGAGAAATTGCTCGCGACTGAATTTGGAGGAAAGTGAGGCGGCCCCCACGCGGGATTCTTTGAGACTCAGCCCGGACCAGTTTGCAAAATCATGAACGGTAGCGGGGCCGCGGCTTCTAAAATATCTTTCCGCGAGCCGGATCAGTGCTTCCTCCCGGCTGACTGCTTTGACGTGTTTAACGCGATGCTCCATCAGCGCGTACGTGAATTGTTTTCCCTGGCGTGGACCGCTGCAGATGATGCCTTCGATTTCCGCCCGCATCATAATGTACGAAAGCCGATGCCCGTCCGCGGCGATTTTTTTCTGACGCAGCCGTTCCTGCAGTTCGGTGCGGGTGAGATGCCGGCCGCTTTCCAGGGATTTTGCCAGAATGGCGTTGCTGCGTTTGAAGATCTTTTCGTCCAACCCCACCTGACGGTGCATGTAAGCGTTGAGCGAGTTGATGCGGGGTGCGGTCAAAGCCAGCATCCATCGAATGTCTTCGGGCGTCACAAAATGCCAGGTGGGACGAAGCACGTGCGTCCTCAGGATTTCGCCACGATTGAAGGCTTCTTCTATGGCTGAATTGGTCAAGCCCGGGACACGCAGGCCGATCGCCCAGCGAGCCATCGCGTATTCCTGCGCCTGGATCGCACCCATCCAGGCAATCAGATCATGAGCAGTGGCAAATCTGGAATCGATGAGTTGCTGGTTAACCACGCGTTGCTGGATGATTCGGGGGGATGGCATGGAGACGAGGAAAGGCCGGCCACCGTAGCTCCGGTTGCTTGATCGGTCAGCTCAAAACCGGGATTCACAGAACGGAACATCCCAACAAAAGGACTTCGCATTGGGCCGAAACTGGCTCTTACTGCCGGGCTATTTTCACGCATGTCCCGTCTTAATTTCACTCTTCAGGCAGAAGCGACCGGCTCAAAGGCCCGGGCCGCCACCTTTCAAACCCTGCATGGTGAAGTTAAAACACCGTTGTTTATGCCGGTCGGGACGCAGGCAACCGTCAAAGCGCAGACTACTGATACCCTGAAAGCCACTGGATCCAGCGTTCTGTTGGCGAACACCTATCATTTGTTGCTCAGGCCCGGCCCTGAGGTTTTCAAGAAGTTTGGCGGTATCCATCGTTTTATGAATTGGGACGGACCGGTGCTGACCGATTCGGGAGGATTTCAGATTTTTTCGCTGCCGTCGGAGAGGGCGATGAACGAGGAGGGCGCGCGTTTTCAGAGTTATGTGAATGGCGATTTTCACCTGTTGTCGCCGGAATCCAGCATCGAGATGCAGAAGGCGATCGGGAGCGATATCATGATGGTGCTTGATCAATGCATTCCGTCGACCGCTCCCTATGCCCAGGCCGAAGCAGCGATGGAATTGACGCATCGTTGGGCGAAACGGTCGTTGATTGCGCGGGGTGATTCCCCGCAGGCGCTGTTTGGCATCGTGCAGGGAGCCTGCCATCACGATCTGCGAAAAAAAAGCGCGGCATTTTTGCGTGAGCTCCCTTTTGATGGGCTCGCCATTGGCGGGCTGGCGGTGGGCGAAACCCATGCGGAGCGTTATGAGTTCACCGGTTTGGTGACGGAGCATTTGCCAAAAAACCTGCCGCGATACCTGATGGGTGTGGGGACGCCCGTGGACATCCTTGAGGCGGTGCACCGTGGTGTGGACATGTTTGATTGCATAATCCCGGGACAACTGGCCCAACGGGGAGTTGCCTTTACCAAGCGGGGAAAACTTCTCCTCCGCCGGGTTACCCATAAGTTTTCCGAGGAACCCCTCGAGACGGGTTGCAACTGCCAGACGTGCCGGGAGTACAGCCGTGCCTATCTTCATCACCTGGTGAAGGCAGATGAGATGCTGGGGTGGCACTTGCTGGGAATCCACAATTTCTCATTTTATCATCGGTTGATGCGCGAAATGCGGGAAAGTATTTTGTGCAACAAGTTTGCGGCCTATTACGAAAGCCACCGGCTGGAACTCGGACGGAACGACGAGGAGAATGTCGTTCATCCGGTCAGGAAACGCTTTCGGGAAAAACCGAAAATTCTGGGTGACTATGATATTGTCACGAGTCCCCAGGGTTTTTCGAGTATCCGACAGATAAGCTCCGGCGAAGTCATGCATTCGGTGAACCGGCCGAGCGACGAAGCGCATAAGCTTTACGTGGAACAGTCCGGACTGGCGGGGCGATTATTGTCGACCGAAGGGCAGGAAAGTGAACTCGTGATTTGGGATGTCGGTTTGGGCGCCGCGTCCAATGCCATGGCGGCGCTGAATTGCTTTGAAAAGGCGGCTGCAGGCTCGCAACCGCTCCGTTCATTGAGAATGGTAAGTTTTGAGCGCGATTTGGATCCTTTGAAACTGGCGCTGAAATTTGCCAGCCATTTTCCGCACCTGCGCCATGGTGCGCCCCACAGGCTGCTCGAGGCCGGTTGCTGGCAGCACGGCTCGGGGAGAATGTCTTGGGAGTTGGTGCATGGTGACTTCCTGCAGGTAATCGAATCCGCCCCACCGCCGGATTTGATTTTCTATGATCCGTTTTCAGCCAAAACCGATACCGGCTTGTGGACGGGAGAAGTTTTTAAGAGAATCCTTCGTCATTCCGCACCAAAGTCCATGGAGCTGTATACTTACTCAGCGGCAACCTCCGTCCGGGTGGCACTGTTAACCGCAGGGTTCTTTGTCGCAGCCGGCGTGGGGACCGGGCCGAAAACGGATACGACACTTGCTTTTGGGCTGCCCCAAGGTTGCGGAAAACACCCGCTGAGACCAAAGTTATTGAATACCGAATGGCTGGCTCGTTGGCGACGAAGCGATTCCAAATATCCCAAAACCCTTGCGCACGATGCACGACCCGCATTCGAGGCGTTGGTTGAATCGCATCCCCAATTCACACCGATGCAGCCCTGAGCAGGGTGATCTTTGCCCCGCGCGGGGATAAAAAAAACGCCGCAGCAAAGGCTGCGGCGTCGATTGAGAAATTACAGGTCTGGATTAGACGTGGGAGAAAAAACGGCGTTTTGCACCGATGAGACCCATTGCACCCAATCCGAGCAGGAGGGAGGTTGCGGCGGAATCAGGAACGCCCCGCGAGGTCGTCCGCGCGGTAAGTGAGGCGTCGGTCAGGAAGAACTCGGTGTACTTGCCGGAGGTGAGTGAAACCGTGTAGGATAAGACACCGGTGCTATCCAGAATGCCCCAGGCATTCACCACGTTTTCTCCGAGGGTCAGGTAGCTCGAGAACGAACCATGGGAGAGGATATCGCCGCCCATGTTGAGGGTGAAACTTTCGCCCTGGTCGATTTGAAGGGAATTGTCCCAGAAGGTGAAAGTGGCCGACGCGGAGGTAATGGTTTCCGCAGCAGGATTATAGCCCGCGAGCGTAAACTGACCCGTGTAGGAGGTGTTATATTGATTCAACCAGACGAGAGCCGGGTTGTCATCCGTGTAAGTGTTAGCTTGGACGCCCACGGCGACTAGGAAGCTAACTATGGCACTGAACAGGAGTTTTTTCATAAGGTGATTACTGGTTTTATTGCAACCTTCCCGAAGGAAACTTGCATTACGCTTAATGCAAAGTCCATGCCATACTTGTTTTTGACACTATTTTAAATCCTAAGTTATTAATTTAAAACAACAAAAGTATTTTATACAAATTACGTATTCAGCAACCATTTTGCATTTGGTGTAAGCGTGTAAATGATTCCGACGGTATAGCGGACGCATGCGAGCAACCCTATATGGGCTAGTGCGCATGCTTTTTTGTATTCGATTCTTACCTTATGAGAGGATCGATCAGCATAACAGGAGCTAAAGGTGCTTGGAACTCTTTCGTAGAGGCATGACCTGTGCTCCGACCTGACTCTGTTTCTTTCCCCTTCATGAACACACTTCCGTTTTTGGAAAAGGCAGATGGTTATCTCAGTGCGGAGAGTCGTGAATCCCACTCTCCTTGGATTTCTCGTGTAAATCCCCCTTTTATCACCATCTCGCGTGAATGCTGTGCGGGTGGCTCAAGGTTGGCGGAATTACTGTCTGCAAAACTGGATCCTGTCCATCCGTGGCGAATCTTCGGAGGTAACGTGATCAATCAAATGCTCCAGACCCATCACCTGCCGGAGCAACTCGCGCGATTTCTTCCCGAAGACACCGTTCCGGAAGTCAACGCCACGATTGGAGAAATTGTGGGACTTCATCCCAATCTATGGGATCTGGTGCAAAAAGCCAAAGTGACCATGCAGCAACTGGCGATTCAGGGGCGGGTGATTTTGGTAGGGCGGGGTGCCAACTTTGCGACGACTCATGCGCCTGGTGGAATTCACGTTCGGCTGGTCGCGCCACAAGCTTACCGGGCCGCCTACTTTTCCAAGCGGTTCGGCGTTTCAGGTGAGATGGCGCTGATTCATAACACAAGATGCGACGCGGCGCGGCGACGCTATGTTCGGGCTCATTTTGCCGCCGACATTGCGGACTCTTCGGCTTACGATCTGGTCATCAATACCGCCCAGGTTCCGCTGATCGAGGCGGCTGAATTGGTCGCCGCGCATGTTAATGCGAAGATGCATATGCACGCGGCCTGATTGATACGCAGCCAGGCTGGCGATGGGAATCAGTGATCGCTGCGGACGTGGGCATGGAGAAAATTTAGCGTGGGGAAGATTTGTCCGCCAGATACTGTTGAATGTAGTTCAAAATTTCCTTCCGTCCGGTTTTTGTTTTGGAAGAACTCACGAAAATTCTCGGTTCCGGTTCCAGGTCTGCAAGAACGGCCTTCCGGAATCTTTCCATACTGGATTGGGTTTGCGACAGGGACTGCTTGTCCGTCTTGGTAAAAATCAGGACGAAATGAATTTCGTGCTCAACCAGCCAGTCGATGAAGTCCACGTCGATGGCCTGCGGTTCCAATCGGGAGTCAATCAGGACGAAAATGCTGGCGAGGCTTTTACGCCCTTGAAGGTAATCCGCGACTGCTTCGTTAAAATCAGCCCTTTCGGTTTTGGAGCCGTGGGCATAACCATAGCCGGGAAGGTCGACCATTCGCCAACTGCGGTTTATCATGAAAAAGTTCATCAAGCGCGTTTTCCCGGGCAGATCGGAAACACGGGCGAGACTTCCATTTCCCGCCAGCATGTTGATTAAGGATGATTTCCCGACGTTGGATCGTCCAATGAATGCGAACTCCGGTCGCTCGAGTTGGGGACTGCGTTCCAAGGTGGGGGCGCTGACTTCAAAGATGGCGGATTGGATCTTCATGAACAGGGAGGTTGCTCTGTTCCATTGGGACAAAGTTTTTGCAGCTAGCGACCCATTTCCAAGAGGTCTCAATCAATGAAGGGATACGCGTTTTTCCGGGGTTATTCCTCTTCGAATGAAATACAGTGCCGTTGTCGGTCGCGTTTTTTTTGCTTTGGCGGTGATTGGATCGGGATTCATGCAGCTCTGGCGCCAGGATTTTGTGAGACTGGTGCCAAAGGTGCCCGGATGGGAAGGAGCGCAGGCTTTGTGGGCGATTTCTTCCGGGGGTGTACTGGTGGCAATCGGAGGCGCCCTCCTTTTTGACCGACAGCGCCGACTTGCCGCATCACTTTTGGCTGCCCTGCTGGTTTTGGTGTTTCTGCTCTATATCCCGGGAGTTATGGCTAATCCCGGTCCCGGGTATATGTGGACCAATCCTTGCAAAACGCTGGCCCTGCTTGGAGGCGCCGTGTTGCTGGCTGCTTCAGCGGTCCAAGCAGGCCAGGTGAGTTTGCAATCTCACGCCCTCCCGGATGGCTGGGCGTGGCGATTGTGTGCCCTTTTCTACGGCCTGTTTTTTGTCGTGGGAGGAATCCAACACTACGTGTACATCGATTTTGTAACGCAATTGGTCCCGGCATGGTTGCCGCAGCGACGCATTTTGGGGTGGGTTACAGGAGTAGCGCTGGTTGCCGGCGGATTGGGGATCAATTTCCGCCCTACCCGACACTTGGCTGCCACACTTTGCGGCATTATGGTGTTCTTGTGGGTAATAATGCTCCATATCCCACGCGCGATCGCGATGCCAACTGAACCCGGGGAACTGTCGGGGGTTTTCGAAGCTCTCGCGCTAAGTGGAACGGCCTTTTTGCTGGCAGCCAGGGCGAAGCGTGACGCCTGAGCGCCCGGCGGAAGAGGCCCTTGCAAAACTTCTTGTCCATCCGGAACGGCAAGGCGGATGGCTCCGGTTTCAGTAGCGGGTTCGGATTGAACTATTGTCGTTGAAGTGGGTCACATCGTTTTGACGCCCTGGCAACCTTTGGGGATGTTGGAGCGTATACCCCCAACTACATGAAAAACGCTTCTGGGCCTGCGGCCTCATGGAGATTCCTCGTTTGTCTCGCGCTGGGATTTCTCCTGCTGACTGGAACTCGCGCCATTGCTACAACGGTGATTCCGCCGGATTTTGACCAGCTTGTTAACGATTCGGATTATATTATCCGTGCATCGGTCAAGTCCGTGGAGTCTGAATTCCGGACCAATTCGGCAGGGAAAACCATCATCACAAAAGTCGCGCTTAATGTGCTGGAGGTGGTCGCCGGAACTCCGCCCTCTGAGGTAGTGCTGGAAATATTAGGTGGAAAGGTTGGCGACCAGCAAATGGTGCTGGAAGGCGCGCCCCGTTTCAAGGTGGGGGATGAGGATATTCTTTTCGTGCGCGACAACGGTCGTGTGATCGTACCTTTGGTGGCGATGATGCACGGTCGATATCCCATTTTGCGCGAGCCGGGTACGGGCAGACGGTACATGGCGCGGGAGAACAAGGCTCCTTTGAGCGATACTGCCGAGGTGGCCCAGCCTTTGGACAAGGAAGGTAAATCGCCAGATCGTGGCACTTTG
>JBEHXD010000030.1:0-20467 GCA_048498875.1 Verrucomicrobiota bacterium | reverse complement strand
AGATCTTTCGGCGATGGTCAACTCCCTCGATCCACGTGAAGCCAGCATCATCAAGCTGCGCTTCGGTCTCGAAGGCCAGAAGGAGCTGACCCTTGAAGAGGTCGGTAAACGCTTCAAGGTAACCCGCGAGCGCATCCGTCAGCTCGAATATCTGGCACTCTCCCACCTCAGAAAGCAAATGCAGAGCCATAACAAGCAACGCACCGCCGATGAAGTGGAACAGGAGACGCTGGCCGAGGAACGTGCCGAAGTCATTCGCGAGTTTGTCGCCAAAAATTCCCCGGCGGCCTGATCCAATTCAAAACCAAACAAAAAAGCGTCCACCAACGGTGGGCGTTTTTTATGCCCCCTTCCGTGATGCAGTATCACTTTTGACGCCGGAACTCCAACATCAGGTTCGAACTCAACGAAAGTCGGGACGGGTATTGGTATTGGCCGATTCCACCAAGGCAACAAACCTCCAAGCCTTGGGTGGCCGCAACCTCCCTGACCGATTTCTCGGTGTGACAAAGCCAGCCGCAGTTCGGATAGATGACTGATTCGTACGCCTCCGGATTCAGGATGTCGGCAAGAAATTTGCCTTCCGGTTTCAAAACCCGGCGCACGAGGGCAAACAGCTTCGCCATTTTTTCGTCATCGAAGAGATAAAGTGTCTGCGACACGAAAACAAAATCGAACTGTTCATGTTCGAGGAAATCATCGCCGAAATTTTCCGACGTGATCAACCTGGGGTTTTTTCCCGCAAGTTCCTCCTGCAATATCTGCCGGTAACCTGCGGAAAGATTGCGGGCGCTGATATCCACGCCAACATAGCCACCCACGTCCAGGTAGCGAATGAAAGCCATGCCGCCCTGCAAGGGACCGCAGCAGATATCCAGAAGCGAGTGGGCGGGTTTCAGGCCATTGGCCGCAAGCACATTGAATTGGTATTGCCGCAGCTCCTCCCAAAATCCCACCGGCCCGACCATGGTCTCACGTTCATGCTGATATTTCAGTCCCGGAAGATAGGCGCGAAATCCGTAAACCTGACGACGAACGCGCTTCAATTCCTTGACGAATAAATGCGAGAGCGAGGGCTTTTTTGGGATGATTCTTATCATGGGGTGTCTATCCGATGGATGAGACACCCCAGACTCGTGAAAAAAGCCGCTTCACACGAGCCATTCCCCGAAATAAAAATTAAGTAAACATCCGCATTTTTCTTAAAGTATATGCGGATAGGGAGGACCGCACCGCCGTCTTCTTTCGTGCGGAGTCTGGATCATCGCCACACCTTTCCCTGCATCACATCGCCGGGAACATCAGCCAACTGGATCTGGCTGATGGCTTCAAAGTGAACTCGATCGGCAAATTGCCAGACGATTTTTTTATCGCGGGTCACCTCGACAACCTGAGGTTGGTCGATGGGTGTCTCATCACCCGGTGAATTACAGACAATCGTATTCCCATTGGGCAGTCGTTGGAATCCGGTGACACGCCGCAATAAATAACCGGGAACATCTTTTTCGCTTAATTCCCACACGACCTTCAGGTTTTCATCGAGCTCCTGGAGTTTATGGGCATCGCCCAACGCCAGCAGAAGATGCCCGTCCGGCAGACGCAGGGCCATGTGGACATCGCCGGCCACCGGAGTCCGCCGTATGCTCTTCCCCGCCTCGTCCAATTCCTCGATTTCGTGCTCCCCTTTTCGGCAAACGATGAAATGTCCCTCGGCCGTGCGACGCACGCCGCGAAATTGGTCCCGAATTTCCACCGACGGCGGAGGTGGAGCGAGCCGGAATTCCTTCAACACGTTCCCCATGTTGTTAATTTCAATCAGCCGGCACGGCCCGTTTTCAAGCACCAGGAAATGTCCATTGGGCAGCGGCTGGCAGGAGCTCACAAACGAACCTTCGGGCGCATTGTAGTCCCAGAGCGTGCGTCCATCGGAAAGTTTTTCGACCGCACCCGTTTTGAAACTGAAGAAGTAATTCCCGTCGGGAGTAATCCAGCAGTCCTGCGGCTCGTCGCATTTGTATTCCCACTCAATATTCCCCGTCTCAGACACCCTGGCCACTTTCCCACCCGACGCATCTGTCGCGAGAAACGGGTGCGCGGTGTCAGCCCCGTGCAACAAGGGAAAATGAAATCCCGCCAGCACCATCAGGCCAATCAAGGGTAGTTTCGATTTCATAGCCCAAACGTTGTGCAGCAAAATGAAAAAGGCGAAAGTCCGTTTACACCGGCTTTTGTCCGGCGTCAGCCATCGCAGGTCCAATTAAATTCAAATAACCCAAGTATCCTTTGACGTTCATCGACGATCCGGGTGACCCGATTCGCTTTTTTGCCGCCCGCCTGGAATAACACTGGCTGGATCCGGCATAGTCATCAGCGGATCAGTCTCGGGCAACGCCCCTTTCCCGTGAGTTTGTTGGGGAGCGGGAGGCAGATCCACGATTACCGGAAGACGTGAATTAAGTTGGGCGGCGAGGCTGATGAGATGCGTGTTCTTGCGACGCTTGATCGTTTTCTGAAAAAAAAAGGTTGTTGGGGATCTGGTGAAACATCCCTTCATGATCGACCAGCGTGGTGAAGAAAAAATTGATATCGACCGCGCGACCGTTCACCGGCTCGCCGGGGAATTCCAAGTCATCACCCATCTGAAACGGACGCAGAAAAAGAATGAGCACGGTTGCCGTGGTGTGACTGATGAGACTCCAGACCGCCACAAAGCCAATCGCCACCAGACCCAGAATGGTCGACAACATCGCCCAGATGCCGCCGATCTCGAAGCCCAACACACTCAGAATCAGAATCGCCGCGATCAACCGGGTGACCCATTGCAGAACCTGCCGGACCGGCAGGACGTCCAGCGCACTGAGATTGGTCCGGCGTGCCACCAGAAGCAGCGCCCGCCCCAGCAGAAGATTCAAAACAAACGTGCCCACCATAATGGCGAGAGCCAGAGGAAGCGCGCTCAAAAGACGCGGCACGTATTCCACAAAATGATAGGTGAAGTCGGAGAGTTGCATGGCCACCAAGGGATTCGCGACAGTTATTTGCTGACAGGGATTGAGCCAAAGCGTTCGCCGACAGTTGATGAATCAACGTTCCCGGAAGGAGCGAAAGGCATAACGTAAAAGAAATTCCACCCGAAATGCTGTTGCTTAAAAGAAAACGGCGCAGCCAGGAGACTATAGCCTCGACAACCCGGGCCGGCTTCTCCGATGAACTCGTTTCACGAAATCCCCTTTTCGGCGTGAACCTGCAAAGCCCCGAACAATCCCGTTGGTTTGCGGAGGAAGTCCAGCCGCACGAACCCGCATTGCGGGCTTACCTGCGCGGCTCGTTTCCCACGCTTCAGGATATCGACGATCTGGTTCAAGACGCCTACGCCCGCCTGCTGAACGCGCGAAAAACCGGAGTGGTTGCTCATCCGAAAGCCTACCTTTTCGCCACGGCCCGCAACGCGGCGCTCGATCTCTTCCGGCGAAAGAAAATTGTTTCAATCGAAGCCTTAGCTGAAATTGAACAGTTGTCCGTCATAGAAGAAGGCCCGGATGCCGCCGAACGGGTCAGCCATGACCAGGAACTTGAAATTCTTTCCGAAGCAATCCGCGCGCTCCCCGGACGCTGCCGCCAGATTCTCACCATGCGCCGGCTGCAGGGGCTATCCCACCGTGAGATCGCCCAAACCCTCGGAATTTCGGAGCACACCGTGAATGCCCAACTGGCCATCGGCGTCCTGCGCTGCCGGAAACACCTTCTCGCCCATGGCGTGTTAAAAGGAAACTTCCATGCCTGAGCCCCACGATACTTTCGGCAGGGAAGATCCCGTCAGTGTGATCGAACAACAGGCGGCTGACTGGCTGGTGCTGCACGACCAGGGATTAAGCCAGGAAAAACAGCGTGAGTTTAACCGCTGGCTGCAAGCCGACCGGCGGCATGCCGCCATTTACGCCGAACTCGCTGAGACGTGGAAACTGCTGGGGCGGGTAAGCGACCCCACCCCTGTGGCCCACCCCGCCAGTCAGGCGCCAGCTTCGCGGGCTCTCTGGCAGAATCCCTACGCATGGCTGGCAACTGCCGCGTGTGTGACCGCCGCTTTCGTGTTTAACCAATCCCACCCCGCAGCTGCAGACTTCGTAATGACCGCGTCCACCGAGGTGGGTACTTTCCGAAAAGTATCGTTGCCGGATGGATCGACAGTCCGGCTCAACACCGATACCGCAATCACTGTTCAGTTTACCGCCAAAGAACGTCATGTCGCACTCATTCACGGCGAGGCCCATTTCCAAGTCGCGAAAAATCCGGATCGTCCGTTCATCGTCAACACGGCTGCAATCAACGTACGCGCCGTGGGCACGGCCTTCGATGTGCGCCGGCGACCCGAGGCGGTCGAGGTCCTCGTGACCGAAGGTAAGGTGCGGGTGGACGACAGCATTCAAGGTTACTCCCGGCTTCCTGGTGCCGCCAACGATCACGAGCCGCACGATTTTCTCATCGCGGGCGAACACGCGTTTATCCCCTTGCAAGGCACCCATGCATCGACGCGGGTAAAGACCGTGGCTCCAGCCGAAGTCAGCCAGGCCCTCGCCTGGCAATCACAGCAATTGAAATTTGTCGCCACCCCTCTCGCGGAAATGGTCGGGGAATTCAACCGCTACAACAAGCGCCGCCTGGTCATCGCTGATCCGCGTCTTGCGGAGCGTCGCTTCGGCGGTACTTTTCCTGCCGGAGACTACGAGGAATTTGTCCACCTGTTGGAGTCCGATTTCGGCATTGTGGCCGAACGCGATGAAAACGAAATCAGGTTGAAGCTCGCACCATCGCAGTAGACGGGTTCATTCCACCGGCTCGCGGGGGGCCGATCAAGGACCGGTGTGGGATAAGAAACCATACCTGAAAAAAATCACAAAATTCGCTTAGAGAGTTTTGGGGTCTGGTTCGTCTCAAGAATACGCGCCCTGCGCGTGGTTGTGCCGCATTTGCGCCAGCCAAACACCAAACCTCAGCAGCCATGCCATTACCCCAACGTCTGCGTGTCCTCGTCGGCACGTCGCTCGCCGCCGCCTGCCTTGCCGGCGCCCACGCCCAGAACACGCCTACTGCCTCCAGCGGCGAGGCTCCGACCGGTGAAACAGTAACACTACCCGGATTCAAAGTCTCCGGTGAAAAAGACGACAGTCTCATGGGCAAACAAGCGCTCAGTACGACCCGCATCGGAGTGGATTTGGGCGATCTGGCCCAGTCGGTCGTCGTGATGAACAAGCTCTTTCTCGACAACGCCAGTCCCACCATTCTGGCCAAGGCGCTCAACTACGTGGGCGGCGCCCAAACCGGCACCATTTCGTGGTCAGTCGACCGCTACATGATGCGTGGTTTCGTCGGCGAAGGCGATTATGTGGACGGCTTTCGCACTCAAACGGACAAAAACACCGATCTCAATTTGATCGACCACGTGGAAATCATCAAGGGACCGGCGGCCATCTTCATCGCGAATCAGGCCAATACCGTCGGCGGCGTCATCAACAAGATCTCCAAGAGCCCCACTTCCTATAACGTCGGCACGCTGACCATTCAGGCCGGTCAGCGGGACGCCAATCGCGCAGACCTCGATATCGGCGGGCCAATTACCGCCGACAAGAAACTGGCGTATCGCGTTCTGCTTTCAGCACAGGATTCCAAGGGTTACTATGACCACACTTACGAGAAGCGCACCGCCATCCTGCCGATGCTGAGCTACACCTTCAACAAGGACACCGAGGTGTGGGTCAAATTCGAGCGATTCGCCGCCAACTATTCGTCCTACAACGGCATTCCCCTCGACGGCCGCACGAACGCCATCGCCAACGTTCCCTACACCACAAATTTTGATGGTGAGGACAAACCGAACAACTGGCGCAAGGACCACTATTATCGCCTCTGGGGACAATTCACCACCCGCCCTGCCGACTGGGTCGCAATCCGTCTCGCCGCGTTCGATTCAAAGGACGTGCAGAGCCGGGTGGAATCCATTCTCGGCACAGTCAACACCACCCAAGTGGTCAACGGCACCACCGTTTCCGTGCCCGGCTACCAAATTCCGACCACCTATGTCGCCGGCACGTTGCTGAATCGCGGCACCACCGCAGTGAACTCGGACAACCAGCCGCGGCGCGAGTTGCAGCACGACTATGTGTTCAACTTCGCCTCCGGCCCCGTCAGTCACAAACTCGTCGTGGGCGGCGTGCTCGTCGACTATCCCCAGGACACCCAGACCTACAGCAACGGTGGCACGAGCACGGCGACCAGCAGCGCGATCGATCCATTCAATCCGAAATTCCCCGGCACGGTGGTCGTGAATTTCAATCAGCCTCCCGTCACCAACAACCATATTGATCAGAAATTCGCCAAGGTCTTCGCCCTTGAGACCGCGAGCTTTTTCCAGAATCGCGTGATCGCCAATTACGGCGTTTCCCGCAGCCGTTTCGAAAGCTCACGCGTACAGAACAACTACAATCAGGTCACCGGCCTGGCCACCGCCGACAGCAAT
The DNA here is from genome assembly GCA_048498875.1 of Verrucomicrobiota bacterium. Taxonomy (GTDB): domain Bacteria; phylum Verrucomicrobiota; class Verrucomicrobiia; order Opitutales; family Opitutaceae; genus Lacunisphaera. The sequence goes on along the minus strand of JBEHXD010000030.1, from coordinate 13,953 downwards.
GTGTTCCCCACTTCCGTCGCCTACAAAAACCTGGTGCAGTATGGTATTCTCATAAAGCCGCTCCCCCACGTTTCGTTGTTTTACGGCGATTCGAAAAATTTTGCCTTCAACGGTTTTGGCACCACCCCGTCAGGCACCGGTGGATTGCTTCCTCCTTCGCAAGGCGAACAAAAAGAGGTCGGACTCAAGAGCTCGTGGCTGAACGGCCGGCTTACTTTTAACGCGGCCTATTTCGATGTGGTTCAATTCAACAACATTGTCCCGGCATTCCCCCAGACGAATCCTCCCTCGAACATTGTGGTGGGCGGCGAAACCTCGCGCGGGTTCGATGGTGACTTCACCTTCTCGGTGACCAAAAACTTTGATGTGATCGGTTCGTTTGCCCACTTCACCGCGCGAATCGAGCTGGCCGCCCCGTGGAATCAAATCATCCAGCCAGGCGATGGCCAGGTCCACAAAACCATTCCCGTCAACAACGTCGCGGAACACACCTTTGCGATCTGGGGCAGATATAAATTCACGACGGCGCCGCTCAAGGGCCTCTCCGTCAGCATCGGCACCAGTTACCTTGGCAAACGGGCGATCGACGACAATTCAGGCAGCCAGGTCTTCTTCGGTTATCTGCCCGCGCGCACGATCACCGATGCGAGTTTTGCCTACGAAACAAAATCCCTGACCTACCAGCTGAACATCGACAACATTTTCAACCAAAAATATATCTACGCGTCCCGTAGCGAACTGGTGCAGGTTCCCGGCGTGCCGATCAATTTCCGGGGCTCGGTCACGTACAAGTTCTGACCTTTTCCTCACTGACGGTTAACGGCTCGATTCTGCCCGCCGCTGCATTCGCAGCGGCGGGCTTTGCCTTTCCAGCAATCCGTGATTCACCGGTTTCCAGGTTTCCTTCCCCGCCTTTGGCGCCTATTGCATCCTTGTCACCCAGGGGCCTCCTTCTCAGTTTCCCCAGCAACCGCGCATGATTTCCGCCAGGCCTGACGTTGTTTCATCGGACAACACATCGGGCCGGCAGAATCAATTTCTGCGCTTCCATGCCCCAACCCTCCCTTTTCCACCGCGCATTTTTGGCTGCACTATGGGTCACTTTTCTGACCTTCCTGCCAAGCCGGGCCGGAGGCGCCGAAAAAAAAGCCTTTTCGATTCCGGCGGGCGACGCGCTCACCACGCTCAATCTATTTTCCTCAGCGGCCGATGGAAAACTGCTTTACTCCGCTGACGCGGTAGCGGGAATTAAAACCAATGCCGTGCAGGGCGATTTCGGCCCGCGCGAAGCGCTCGAACAAATGCTGGCCGGCACCGGTTTGGAAATCGTGCAAAATGAGCGCAGCGACGCGCTCACCCTTCGCCGCAAATCGCAGCCGGTAGCGGCGGGCAAGCAGGCCTTCCCTGCCCGCAACGCCCCTTCCTCTTCGTCGGAAACCGGGTTGGAGGAAACAATGAAACTGCCCACCTTCACCATCCGTTCGGAACGGGATGTGAGCTATGCCGGCCAGCAGGCCTTGAGTTCGACCCGCATGGGCGTGGCACTCAGTGATCTCCCCCAGTCGCTGGTAGTCCTGAACAAAAGTTTCCTCGACGACGTGAATCCCACGATCCTTGCGAAAGCCCTGAACTATGTCGGCGGTGCCCAATCGGGCACGATTAACTGGTCGGTAGATCGGTATATGATCCGCGGCTTCGTCGGCGAAGGCGACTATGTCGATGGGTTCCGCACCCAGACCGATCGAAATACCGACCTGAATCTGGTGGACCATATTGAGATCATCAAGGGCCCGTCCGCCATTTTCATCGCCAACCAGGGCGCGACCGTCGGTGGCGTCATCAATAAAATTTCGAAAAGCCCGACCGACTACCACGTCGGCACGATCACAGTGCAGGCAGGACTCTGGGACGGAAATCACGCCGACCTCGACGTGGGTGGACCGGCCTTTGCCGGCAGCAAACTGCTCTGGCGCGTGCTCATCGCAGGACAGGATTCCAAAGGCTACTACGACCTGACCTACGAGAAACGAAATTCGATTTTGCCCATGCTGGCTTATCGGTTCAACGACGACACCGAAGCCTGGATCAAATTCGAACGGTTTGAGAGCCGCTATTCCTCGTATAACGGAATCCCGCTGGACGGTCGCACCAATCAGATCGCTTCTGTCCCGACCAAAAGCAATTTCAACGAAGACGCTCCGCTCAACTGGCGGAGCGACCGGTTCACCCGGCTGTGGGGCCAGTTCAGCACCCGGCCCTCGGACTTTCTCGCCATCCGGCTCGCCGCTTTCGACTCGTATGATACCCAGCGGCGCGTGGAATCGATCCTGAGTCCCACGGGGGCGAGTATTCCAACGGTTCAGCAAGATGGCTCGTATGCTTTTTTCCCGTACGCTCAATACGTCATTCCTCCGAACTACACCGCCGGACAGCTTGTTCCCCGCACGGTCACGGCGATCAACAGCGACGACCAGCCGCGCCGCGAATTCCAAAACGACTATGTCTTTAATTTTCACACAGGAGCCGTGAGCCACAAGCTGCTGGTAGGATTCGACCTGATCGACTACCCGCAAACGACCAGGACCTTTTCCGGCAGCATCTACAGCAACGCCGTCACGAGTGGCATCGATCCATTTTCCCCACTTCATCCCGGCACCGTGCTGGTGGATTTCAATCAGCCGCCGGCCAATCTCACCGAACGAAGCCAGACATTTGCCAAAGGCTACGTGCTGGAAACTGCCGGCTTTTTCAAAAACCGCCTGATTTTAAACGCGGGGGCGACGCGCAATCATTATTCGCTGTCGTCGACTTCCACCACGTTTAATCAAAACACCGGCGTGGGCACCGACCCGATGATCGTTCCGGAAACCTCCCTGCACAAGAATCTCGTGCAATATGGCGTCGTGGTCAAACCGCGCCCCAACGTATCGTTGTTCTACGGCTACAATAAAAATTTTTCCGCCAATCCGCTTCAATTCAACCAGTTTTTGCCACCCCAGGAAGGCACCCAGAAGGAGTTTGGCCTGAAATCAGATTGGGCCGACGGACGAATTCATTTTTCCGTGAACCATTTCGAGGTCACGCAGCTGAACAACAGTGTGCCCGCGTTCCCGCAGACCACGCCGCCCTCGCAAATTCTTGTGCCCGGCACGGTCTCGCGCGGCTGGGATGGCGACTTCACCCTCTCGCTGAACAGGAATATCGACGTGGTCGGCTCGTTCGCGCTCATGCGCGCCCATGTTCCCCTGCCCGCGCCTTGGAATCTCGCCCCGCAGCCCTACGATGGGCGCGTGTATCGCGATCTTCCCGTCAACAACGTCTCGCAGCGCAATTTCGCCGCCTGGACCCGGTACAAATTCACGGGCGCCAGTTTCAAGGGCCTGTCGGTGGGTGTCGGCGTGAGCTACCTCGCCAAACGCGCGATCACCGACAACGCGAATCTGATTTTCTACGGTTATATTCCCGCGCGCACGCTGGTCGATCTCGCGATCAACTACGACACCCGCCGGTGCAAGTATCAGCTCAACGTGGACAATCTCTTCAATCGCGACTACCTCTACTCTTCCCGCAGCAACCAGGTGCTGGTCCCCGGCACGCCGACAAATCTTCGTGCGTCAGTGACCTATAAATTCTGAAGCCACGAACTGGCGCCGCCAGACTTTCCCGAACGCGCCGGCACTTGATGGCGCTCACGACCTGACGACTGGCGGAGTCCAAGCAAACGCCGTGGCCCGCGGTACAGGTTTGACCCGTCTGCTCTTGAGAAACTTTGCCCGCGACTCCAGTCCCAGCACGGCGGGCCAATATAGCCCGTCATCCATGGGTCTAAAAAACCGCTTCCACACAGCTCCAGACAGAGTTCCACATGGGAATCCTACGAGCTAACCCGATGCCTGGGCGGTGAAAAAGAGGGTCAATGGTTCCGGACGTCCCGTCATCGGTTCAAAACACAGTCGCGCCTGGAGAAAAATTGAGTAGACCAGAAGGGTGCCCGCACTTTCCCACTCTGCAATGACCGTCTATCAGCAGGCGCCTTCGCCAGCGCTGGCCTCGTTTGTCCGCAGATTTTTGATCATCGATTTTCATGGGAACGTAAACGACAGCCATCTGCCGGAAACCGGCGCCGTGGCGGCTTTTTCCTTTCGCGGCAAATGCCGGATCACCGATGACACCGTGATACCGGCCTCGGCTGTAACCGGGCTGTGGAGCTCCGTTCGCCGGCACCAACATGAGGCGGGGCATGGCGTCGCATTGGTCTCGTTCACGCCCGCGGGAGCCGCCGCCTTTCTGCGACTTCCACTGGATGAATTCTCAGATCGCACCGTAGATGCCTCCGCATCATGGAAGCCGGAAGTCCTGGAAAAACTGCAAGAACATCTCGCAAGGTCGGTGACGGGACCCGTCCGCGTGGCCGCGCTGGAGAAATTCCTTCTCACCCACCGGCATTCCGCTGGCATCGATCCCTTGATCGGCGCCGCCGTGCGTTCACTCGAAACCGCCGAAGCGCCCGTACGCATCGCTGCGCTCACGCGTCACATCGGACTAAGCCAGAGTGCACTCGAACGGCGATTTCGTCGTGTCGTGGGGATCACACCGAAGAAATTTGCCTCACTGGTGCGATTTCAGCGTGCGATCCGACTGAATCGCTCGCGGACCGGCGATTTCGCCGAACTGGCTCTGGCTGCAGGATATTTCGACCAATCGCATTTCACGAACGACTTTCGCCAGATAGCCGGGTTGTCGCCCGCCGCGTTTTTTCGGAAAAGCGCCGCAACAAGGTAAAACGCCGAATTTTTCCAATTCACGGCAACATGGTCGTGCTAGAGTTGGGCATGATTGAATTTGTCCGACTAACGCGATGGCACGGCGTCCTGCTTGGAATCGCCGTCCTCTGTTCCCTTCCGTCACTCACCGCTACATCACCGGCGAACCCAGCCATTTCACCCATCAACTCCCCCACTCCCATGAAACCATTCGTTCTGATCTTCCGCCAAAATCCGCAAAAGCCCCGCTCCGCTGCCGACTCCACCAAACTCGCAGCCGAAATGCGTCCTTGGGCACAGCGGCAAAATGAGGAAGGGCGTAAACTTACTCCGCATATCCTCGAGCCTGAAAGCAGAAATTTTGGGACCGATTCTCCAGCGACCGCTTTGCAAGGCGTCTGGCCGGTTTCCGCGTTGCTCTTCATCAACGCCCGTGATCTCAACGAGGCTGCTGAAATCGCGCAGTCGCATCCGGGGCTGCACTACGGCGCGGTCGTGGAAGTACGCGCTTGGACCGTACCGGTCCCGCCTTCGCCCACGCCGTTGCCCGCCGTTGCAAAACCGTGACCCTCATGACTTCCGGCTCGAAGGCCGCCATGATCGATCGCCTCTGCCGATTATGTGGCATGACGTGGCAACTGAGCCGGGTTGACAAAAGCCCAAGTCTCGCAACGTTCCTGTTCAGGATGTCAGCCATTCTCCTCCTCTCAAACTTCAGCTTGCACGGCACCGTGGGTGACCGTGGCTGGTTTGACGTTGCCTAGCGCCAAGCAACTGACGATCTGCCGCTGGAACCGCCGGTGCCTTTTACCCGGCGGTTTTTTCATGCCCGTTTCCGGGCATTCGTCAGCACACCGTATCGTTATCAGGCGCAGCCAACTCAGGAAAACCAAGACATCATGAACACCCAACTCATTCGCAACATCGGCATCGCCGCTCACATTGACGCCGGCAAGACGACCACCACTGAACGCATCCTCTTCTATTCGGGCGAAACCCACAAAATGGGTGACGTCCACGACGGGAACACGGTCACCGATCACACGGAAATCGAACGACAACGAGGCATCACCATTACGGCCGCGGCGATTTCCTGCGCCTGGACCACCCACCAGGGTCCCCGAGCCGGTCAACGCCACGTCATCAACCTCATCGACACTCCGGGTCACGTCGACTTCACTGCTGAAGTCGAGCGATCCCTGCGCGTGCTGGACGGAGCGGTCATTGTGTTCAGCGCGGTCGACGGCGTGCAGCCCCAATCGGAAACCGTCTGGCGCCAGGCCGACAAGTACAAGGTCCCCCGCGTCGTCTTCATCAATAAAATGGATCGGGCCGGCGCCGATTACTTCCGCGTGGTGAAACAAATCACCGAACGTTTCGGCGCGCACAGTTATCCGCTCTATCTGCCCATCGGAACGGAGGAAAATTTCTCCGGACTCATCGACGTCATCCGGCAAAAGAGCATGCGCTTCGACAGTGCCCACACCGACCCTCGTGGACTTGTTCCCTCGTGGGAAGAGGTTCCTGCGTCCCATCAGGCCGACGCCACCCGCGCCCGCGATGAACTCATCGAACGCTTGGCGGACGTGGATGCGCGTCTGGGCGAATTGTATCTGAACAACCAACCCATCTCCGCCGAGGAGATGCAGGCTGCCGTCCGGCGCGCCACCATCGCACGCACCTTCGTCGGGATTATTCCTGGATCCGCCTACAAGGAAAAAGGCGTTCAACGAATTCTTGATGCAGTCGTCGACTACCTGCCGAGCCCGGGCGACGTGAATCCGTTTGCACGTGACGACCGTGACCAGCTCCACGCGCTTCGCGTCGACTCCGAAGCACCCTTGATGGCGCTGGGTTTCAAACTGACCACCACACCCAATGGCCAGCTTGTCTTCACGCGCGTTTATCAAGGCACTCTCCGGCCCGGCCAGCAGGTCTACAACCCGCGCACCCGCCGTCACGAACGCATCACGCGTCTCGTGCGCATGCGCGCGGGCGCCCAGGAAAACATTGCCGAGGCGCACGCCGGCGACATCTGCGCGGTGCTCGGGCTTCGCGACGTCGTCACCGGCGACACCTTGTCCGACAACGTGGATCTTTTCCTCGAGCGTCCCACTTTTCCGGAACCCGTGGTGTCCCTGGCCATCGAGCCGCTCACCAACGAAGACCAGGAACGCCTGGGTCTGGCCTTGCGGCGACTCGTCGCGGAGGATCCAACGTTGCGTTTCCACACGCATCCTGAAACAGGCCAAACGTTGTTGTCCGGCATGGGTGAATTGCATCTGGACGTCATTCGCGAACGCATGACGCGGGAGTTTCATGTGGAAACAACGGCGGGCCGTCCGCAGATCGCCTTCCGCGAAACCATCACGCAAGGCGCTCGCGCTGACGGGGAATTCCGACACCAGAGCGGGGGCAAGGGGCAGTACGGCTACGTCGTGGTCGTGCTCGAACCAAACCCCGGCAAGGGTAACGAAGTCATCAACGAAATCGTTGGTGGCGCCATCCCGAAGCACTTCATTCGTCCGACCACTCAAGGCATTGAAGCTGCCCTCAAGGAAGGCGTCCTCAACGGCAATCCGGTCACGGATGTTCGCTGCCGGATCGTTGACGGCGATTTCCACGCGGTCGACTCCTCCGAACTCGCCTTCCACTCGGCGGGACGCATCGCCTTCAAAAACGCGATGACGCTCGCCGGGCCGGTGCTGCTTGAGCCGATCATGGCGGTGGAAGTCACCACGCCGGTCGACTATCAAGGCGACATCCTCGGCGACATCAGCCGTCGCCGCGGAGAAATTCGCCAGGTTGCGACCGAGGGAAATTCCTGCGTCATCGCAGCCGAGATTCCGCTGCAAACTCTCTTCGGTTACGCCATGGACATCCGCTCGCTCTCCAAAGGGCGCGCGAATTATTCCATGACCCCCAGCCGATATGCCGAATTGCCGGCCAATTCCGGCCTCACCGCCGCGAAGACCTAGGTCGCAACCCTCAACGCCTCCCTCTTGGGGAGGCGTTTTTTATGACCTTGGCGAAATTATCCGGAGCGTTTTCAGAGGAGAAAAGTGCCTCAGAAAAGAAATTATCGAAAAACGATAAATAATTACTTGACGAAACCAGGATCTATTTTATCGATTATCAATGTTATCGAATATCAATAAATTCAACTTCCTTACCCAATGAAATTATTCACCAACCTCCCGGGCACGCTTCGCGCCCTTTTTGGTTTCCTGCGAATCATGACCATCATCATGGCGGTCTTCTGGGCTCTGACCCTGGTTTACAATACGTGGATTCAAAAAAACTTTGGCCACGACACCAAACTCATCGCTACCATCGGCGAAATTTCCCTGCCGAATACCCAGGGCAAAATCGGTCTTGGTTCCAACACGGCCTCGCCTGGCTCCCTGGTGTTGAGTGCCCTGCGCGGGACTTTGCAGGTCGATCTGGCCGGCCAGGATTCGACCCTCAACTCCGCCATCCGTCAGGCGATCGTTCCGTCCATGGCCGTGTTGATTCTTTTCTCCTACGTTCTCTTCACCGCGCTTCGTAATTTGTGCGGAAACCTCGCCGGCGGTCAGGTGTTCAACGAGGAGAATTTGCGCCTCGTGCGCCGGATCGGTCTGAATCTCATCCTTTACTGTATTATCAGTGCCGGACTGGAAATCTGGGCCTCGCACATACTCAGCAGTTATTTCACCCAGCACGTCGTGCTCACGGGTTTGCAAGCGTCACTGCCTTTCGCAGAAGGATCCGGCCCCTTGCAATTTCACGTCTCCGCCGGCTTGATCACCACGCAAGGTGGCGTGTTGATCGGCTGCCTGGTGCTGGTGGTGGCAGAAGCATTCCGTCAAGGCCTGAGCCTCAAAACCGAAAACGATCTCACCGTCTAAGCCCATGCCCATCCAACTTAATCTCGACCGGATAATGGCCCAGCGGGGGATATCCCTCACCGAACTCGCGGTACGCGTGGATCTCACCCTGGCCAATCTCTCGATCCTGAAAACCAACAAGGCAAAAGCCGTGCGCTTCAGCACGCTCGAAGCCCTCTGCCGCGAATTAAAATGCCAGCCCGGAGATCTGCTGGAATTCGTCAAGGACACCTAGAAAAAAACACCCAGTCGTGTCACCCAAAGTGTCTTTTGGGTGACAGGTTTGGCCTGCGGGCCGGCGATTAATAAAATTTTGCCTAAATACTCGTTGCCCCGGACGTTAACAGCAGTAAGTAGTTTGCCGCCCGACGGCACTGCATGGACGTCACAGAATCCTATCGGATCCTTGAACTGCAAATCGGCGCTTCACGCGCGGAGGTCGACGCCGCCTATTGCCGGCTGCTCGAAAAATGGCACCCTGATCGCGCAGCGTCTGACGGCCCGGAAGCGGTGGCAGAAGCCCAGCGCAAAGTGCAGGCGATCAACACCGCCTATCAAACTCTGGCCAAAATTTCCCCCAGCTTCTCTTCCCCCGCAAGTTTGGCCCCCGGCGAGTCTCCGGGCAAAGCGGATCTCCCGGCCGCAGCGATCAAACCCGCTTCCCTCCCGCCAGCATCCGAAATCAAGCCCGCGGCCGCACCAAAAACCAAACCAAAACTCCCACCGCTTACGAACGGCCAGCCGACTTTGGGTCACCAACCTCCGCCGCCTCCGCCTCCCCCACCGGAAAGTTGGACCGCACGATCAACTTCACCGTCGAGCACACCTCCTCCCGCTCCTCCGGCTCCCCCCGTGATGGTACCGGCGACAAAGTCCACTCCGCCTCCGCCTTCACCACCACTCCCGGCAAACCGCCCCGCAATTCCAAGCACTCCTCCGGCGGTGCCCGCATCAAAGTCGCCTCCGACCAGTCCCGCTCCCTCAGAGCCACCCGCCGCGCCGCCTCCGAGTCCACGCAAATTGCCGGGTTTGTATGATTCGCTTTTTCCAATCAATTCCCCGATCCGCCGTTTTGCCCCGATAATTCTAATCGCAGGCTTTCTGCTGGTCATTCTGCTCGGCAAATGTGCGGTCTCTTCCTCAAAACGGAAAAGTGTCCAGGGACCTGATCCCAAAACGACGGGACGATTGGTGGCCAAATCCAACGTCACCAACGCAACCCTCGCGGCCACCCGACTCGCGGTGCCAGGGGATGTTTCCACCGCCAATTTCAGCGGCGCCATCGATCAACCTTTGTCCGGACTACCGCCGGGCAAATACACGGTCATTGCACGAGCTGACGGCTGGCCGGAAGTTCGGGAGGAAGTGACGGTCGAAGCCGAGCGGACTTCCGAGGTCGCAATCAATTTCAAGGGTGGTTCATTGCACCTTGATTCCGATCCTGCCGGCGCCACGGTGCGACAGGGCGCAACCGTGCTCGGTCGTACGCCGCTGGTCGTGCCGCAACTGCCGCCGGGGCCCTGCCAGCTTACTCTCGAATATCCCTTCTGGCCGCTGACAAACTTCACCACCACCATCACCGCCGGAGTGGAATCCACCGGAACGGTCCGTCTGCCCCATGGAAAACTGACGGTGGAAACCTCTCTTCCGGGAATAACGGTCCTGATCGGGAAACGGGTCATCGGCAAAACGCCATTAACCTTGGACCCTTTCCCCGCCGGAACGAGAAAGCTGACCCTTCAGGCCAAGGATTTCCCGCCTTTGGATGTCCCCGTCGTGATGGAGGACAAGGGTGAGGTGAAACTGCATCCCGCCATGGGCACCGTCTTCCCCGTTCTGGATCCGGCAGTGCTGCTGCGTTCCGTGTGGGTTCGCGAAGATGAAGACCGGCTTGCGCCTCCGCTCGAAGGGGTCACCGGCCCATTTCAATCGCGGAATGGAGTGGTCAAAAACCTCAATCGAAAATTGCTTTTCGAAAACTGGCTGCAAAAGCGGTACCGCATCACCGCGATCGTGAAATCCTACGATCAGACCAGCGGCCAGATCGAGTGCATCGAGCAACAAAGCGAACTTTCCAAATATCGCGTCCTGATGATCCTCGCCCCGGAAGTCCGCGGCGATTCCGAACTGGTTGGGCAATTGATCAAGGGAGCGAGTCTGACGCTTTATGGCCGCCTGAGCGCGGTGGAAGAACCGCGCTGGCCCTCCAAGGTCATCACCTTTGAATTTTCCTCGGTTTATCCGGTGCGCTGATTTTCGCCACCATCGCCCAACCTTGCCTCACCAGCCTGGCGGTACGAAATTGAAAAGAATACAGGTCGCATCGCAGGTGAATTTTCGCCTTACTGGATTTGGACGTGACCGATGGGTCCACCAAACGGAGAGCCGCACACGATGGAACTCCCAACCCCAACCCTGATTCGCAATGACCACGAGAAAAACACTTCACCTCGCTCTGGCTTTTATGAGCATGGCTTTGGGCTTCGTTCGCACAAGGGCTTCGGAATTCACCGACCTCGCCAAAATCCGCCCCGCCGTTAAATCAAAACGCGTCAGCAGCTACGATCGCACCGGTGGCAATGGCGACAATGTCAGCCGCGTGGCCGACGGCGCCAGGGTCAACATCATGGACGTAAACGGCGCGGGCATCATCACCCATATCTGGATCACGCTGGCGCCCGGCGCGGAAGTGCTCAACCGCAACGATGTCATCCTGCGAATTTTTTGGGACGGAAAATCCTACCCGTCAGTCGAGGCACCGATTGGCGCCTTTTTCGGCAACGGCTGGGGCGAAGCCTACAACTTTGTCAGTGCGCCGCTGGCCGTGACTCCCGGTTGGGGAAAATCCTATGTCAGCTATTTCTCCATGCCCTTCGGCTCCGGCGCGCGCATCGAAATCGAAAATCAAACCGGACGCACAATCGATGCCCTCTATTTCAACATCGACTACGAAGAGGTGCCGCAATTGCCCGAGGGGCTCGGCCGCTTTCACGCGTGGTACAACCACGAACTCACGGAAGCGCTGCCCGGCGGCGAAAATGAATGGGGACTGCTCGGCAAATCCGGCAAGAACCTTGATGGAAAACGCAACTACGTCTTCGCCGACATCAAGGGCAAAGGCCACCTGGTCGGCGTGAATTATTATGTGAATTGTCCTTCCACGATGTGGTACGGCGAAGGCGACGATATGATCTTCATCGACGGTGACACGCATCCGTTGAATGGCACTGGTACAGGGGATTACTTTAATACGTCCTGGTCACCCAAGGAGCTGTTTCAGCATCCTTATTTCGGCTATGTCCGGGTAAACAATGAAACCGGCTGGCTCGGACGCACCCATGTTTATCGCTTTCACATCGCCGACCCGGTCTACTTTGATCAATCCTGCCGTTACACGATCGAGCATGGTGACGACGACAATCTCACGCTCGATCTCGCCTCGGTGGCGTACTGGTATCAGGACACCGCCAGTCCGCTACCCCGCTCTTTCACCAAGGAAGAGCGGAAACCCATGCCCGCCATCACGCCGTCGGACATCCACCTGTGGCGCGATGCGTGGCGCAAACAGCATGGCAGCGCCCCGAAGCTCTGGGGCAATGAACGAACGCCATGATCTCCCGTTGAAACCGCTCAGGCAACATCACCCTCGACGGTCGTTTCAACCTCCGCCGGCTCACGATTGAGCCGGCCAGCACCAACTCCCATACGATTATTCGTCCGATGTTCTCTTTCTTCCGCCGACGTCCTCCCGCACCTCCCGCAATCCCGACTTTCAACGAACGTGTTGCCTTGTTCTGGAAATGGTTTGGGGAAGTGGCTCCCCGCTTCTACGCGACGATTGAAGCCAAACAGTGTGCATCGCTCGGTGCGGAAACCAGCGCAAAAGTCGATGAGCTACTCCCGGGCCTTGCCTGGGTTTACGGGCCCGGCGCCAACAATCAGGGACATTCGCTCACCTTGAGCGGCGAAGGCGTGATCCACCGCCAGCTGCTCGCCCAACATTGGCTTGCCCAAGCCCCTTCCCTTCCCGGGTGGACATTTTACGCCTCCCGCCAGGCCAGCACCATCGACGGACAGGTCATCGAAATCGACGGATTGCGCGTCGACGCCCGGGAGATCTGGGTGACACCTGAAATCGATACTGAAAATGAACAACTCAATCTGACCGTCTGGCATCCCCTGTGGGAAAAAATCGATGAACGGAAAAGGTGGACCATCGTTTTTCTATTTTTGGACGAAACGCTCGGGGAGTACGGCACCCAGTGGTGGGTGGGAAATATTTTATTCGGCAAAGACCGGCTCGCCGAATCATTTCCTCTCTCGGAACTGGCGTTGTTCACCCAAAAAATCTCGGAGGAGCGCGGCTGGAAAAAATATCCGCCCGGGGAATCATGGAGCGTCCTCCGGATCAATGTCGAAAGCGGCACTTTTCCCCGCAGCGATCTGTTCACATTGACGACCTCTGTTCAGCGCCTGCATCAGGACTACCTGAATGCAAAGGGGGAAATGGCGGACCCGCTCGAAAACAGCGGTGCCGATTACCTCTATGTTTCAATCGACAGGCATTTTTTCCCCGAGGGTTCGGAAAGCGCCCGACGGGGTGAAATTGAGGAAGCCCTGGACAAGGCGCTGCAAGCCAGCCGGAGCGGCCGCATCCTGGGCGGAGGTTTTGGCCGTGAGCGAGGCTATCTCGATCTGCTGGTTTTTGACGGCGCGAAAAGCCTGGCGATCGTCCAAAAAACATTGGCCGAATTCAATCTGCCCCGGGGCACGATGATTGAATACTTTGCCCGCAACAAGCGGGCGCACCGAATCGCCATCGGAAAATAACTTCGCGAAGTCTCCTGCGGTCTGCAATCCCGTGAAAATTGATTTTGCATCTGTCATCGCACACCGGTCGCGGGTCAGAATCGGTTTCTTCCTCTTTTTCCTGATTTCCCTCCTCGGGTGTGGTGCGGCAGGTTCGCCAGACATCGTGCAAATGCATGATCCGGTTGAAGGTGTCTGGCTCGGAACCGTCAAAGCTCCCCAGGGAACCACGGCGGAAATCGGCCTGGAATTTTTCCGCACCCAACGCGGTTCCCTTGCGTTCAAGTTAAACTTTCCGGAAATGGCGACGTACGCGGTCCCATTTATGATTCCCGTGGAAGCCGACGGACAGGGACGTTACCTTATTACTCCAAATTTCGCCATCGTCCTGACTCTCTCCGACGATCACTTCACCGGAACATTCGGGCAGGCCAGGCTCCCACTTGAACTGAAGCGCGGCGATGAATTTCCGCCCAAACCTGCTTCCGTTACCGATCCAGCCGCCACCTTTC
>JBEHXD010000029.1:0-20733 GCA_048498875.1 Verrucomicrobiota bacterium | reverse complement strand
CTACCTCGATGCCCGCAATACCACGGACCCGGACGGGGACAGCCTGAGTTTTTATTGGTTTGTTTATCCCGAAGCTGATCATCCATCGCATCCACCCCAGCTCGCCGCCGCGGCCAACCTCGCCCGGGTGGCGTTTCAGGCGGCGACGGTGACGGAACCTGAAACCGCGCACATCATTCTTCGCGTCACCGACAAGGGAACCCCGGCGTTGTCGCGCTACAAACGCGTGATCGTCACCACCGTCCCCTGAGCGCCGCCGAAATCGCCAGGCGAAGGTTGGAGCGGGTTGACCTCAAGACGCTTCAGGATGCCCGATTGCCAAACCGGATCGGACGAAATCTTTACACGCGAAGGGTGCGGAGATCGCTGAGGAGTGATCAACGGTCTTTGCGCTCTTTGCGTCCTCCGCGTTAAAGTCGGGATGCTGATGCTTTCTTCCGTGGTCTCCGTGCTAAGCAGACAGGCTGATGAGACATCGGCCCCTACCATAAGCTCAGGGGCCCGTCCGTGCGGCACGCGCTTCGGCGGCTTTGATGTGGCGCAGCAAGCGTTGGAGATTCAGCGCCGGCCTTACAAAGAGCTTGTCTGCCGGGCAGGCCGCATTCACCAGTACTTTCCCTGTGACGGCTAAATTTCAAAAGAATAGGATTTCGGCGCGCTTATGGTCCCAATGAAGACAGCAAAATGCCTGGTGCAAAACAGAATGGTGGTTCTATTTTCGATCCTCTTGCTTCTCGGATGCGGAAAATTGATGGGCGGTGACAGTGAAAATGCGGACGCAAACGTCGACGCCGCATCCCGGGTTAAAATCTACACAAAACAGATTGAGCTTAGGCCCAACGATCCCGCCGGCTATGCCTATCGCGGCGAGGCTTATCACAAGCTGGGGGATTATACGAAGGCTTTGGCCGACTACAGCGCGGCGTTAAATCTCAAGCCCGACAATTTTGTTGCGTTTGCCTTATATTGTAACCGTGGGTTCCTGGAGGAAGAACGGGGTCTGTTAACCGCGGCCAAGGCGGACTATGAAGCAGCAGTGAAATTGAATATGTATCCGGGAGATTTCACCCTGCTGATGAGGCAAGGGAATCTTTTGGGTCGGATGGAGGATCCCCAAGGGGCCTCAGTTAGTTTTTCTGCAGCGATCGAATTGGCCCCTTCCGACTGCGGTGGATACCTTGGTCGAAGCCACGCCAGAGCTGAACTGGAGGAATTTGACGGAGCGCTCGCGGATTCAGTCGAAGCCATTAAACTCAGCCCAAACAACCCGCGCTGTCATGACGCCCATGGTATTGTTCTCATGGGTAAACGGGATTATGCGGCGGCAATCCAGGCTCTCACGAAAGCGATTGAACTGAGTGACAACAAAGCGGCGCCTCTTTGCAACAGAGCCGCGGCCTATGCTCAAACCGGTGATTTCGATAATGCGTTAAAAGACTTAAACCAAATTCTCGCTCTAAAGCCTGATTTCTCCGGAGCGCAGGTGCTGATCGGGGATATCTGTTTCACCCAGGGCAAGCTGTCAGAGGCGTTGGCGGCTTATCGAAAAGCGTCGCCGCCGCAAAAAGATGGAAAACGGTATGGGGGCGCCAGGATCAGGCGTGACCTGCTCGCTCTTCGTTTGGAAGGTATCACGCCACAAGGCGAGCTGGTGGATCAACCGGAGGAGGTCCCGACGGGAAACTGGGGGAAATCGATCGAGCGCTACCTGAGGGGGCAATTGTCTGAAAAAGAATTTTTAACCGAGGCGACGAAGGCGCCTCCTCACCTCACTCAAACATTCAGGGTGGCAGCTTATTTTTACATCGGTGAGCTGGCTCTCATCAGGAAGGATTTTCAAAAAGCTCTGCATAGCTTTGGGGAATGTACTGCCACAGAAAACCCCAACCTTGTTTTGTATCAATTGGCGAAGGCGGAATATGGCCGGACATCGACAGTGACGGGTAACCAGTAGCCATTTTTCCACGCGGGGGGCGGAAAAAATACGGGAAAGACGGGTGAACTTTGTGAGGTGTGGCCATCGCAGGTTTCGCCAACCGTGCCGGGTTCACCACTGGGAATTCCCAGGCTGGTACTAAACGCCCAAATGGGCACGAAATTTCTGCACAGAGGAGGGTTGGCGATGACTGAGGACGTCAGGTCTTGGGGGCTTGTTGCCGAAAGCTCGTTGCGAATAACTTTCTGAAATTTCCCTCGCCAGTATTCTGGGGTTCAATTGCGTTTGAGCAGTGACCCGCTACCCCGGCCTGGATCTTTTGCGTGCGACAGCAATTTTGTGGGTGATGCTATTCCATGGAATGACCGAAAGCCTGGGGCGGGCTTTTCCCGCGGTCAGTGAAATTGGCTGGATGGGGGTGGACTTGTTTTTCGTGCTCAGCGGCTACCTGATCGGCTCGCAACTTTTCAAGGAATACGCGGCCGGTAGGAAACCGGAGATGCGCTATTTTTATCTCCGCCGTGCCTTTCGGATTGTACCCGTTTTCTGGCTCGTCGCATTCATCTATTTCTTCTTCCCCGTGCTGCGCGAGGCGCCGGGAATTCAGCCGCTCTGGCAGTTTCTCAGCTTCACGGAGAATTTCCTGATCGACTACCAACACCACGCCACCTTCTCGCACGCGTGGTCGCTTTGTGTTGAAGAGCACTTTTATCTGGTCCTGCCCCTTTTGGCCTGGGGCTTGATGCGGCGTCCATCGTGAAAGACGACCACTTTATTCTGTGGGGTTTTGGTGCTGCTGGGAATTGTTCTGCGGGCCTATGCGTGGACGCATTTCGTTAATATTCCGGAAGCCCGTCCCCAAGCTTACATCGAGTTGATTTATTATCCGAATTACATGCGGCTGGACGGTCTGCTGGCCGGAGTGGTTCTGGCCGCGTTGAAATGGTTTCGGCCGGCGATTTGGCAAAAAATCATGGACCATCCCTATTGGACCTTACTCGGCGGAATCATCGCTCTCTTCTTCGCGGTGGGCGTGGCGCGTGCGCGGTCCGACTTCAACGCGGCCGTTTTCGGCTTTCCTCTGCTTTCGTGGGCGTTCGCGGTGATTGTCGCTTCGTGCGTGAGTACGAAGGGAGTCTTGGGCCAACGGCGGATACCGGGAGCACAGGCAATCGCCACTGTCACTTTCAGCTTATACCTCAGCCACAAATTAACGTGGCACGCCGTCAGAGTTTTTCACCCTGACTGGGTGCAGGGTGGCGGCGTCCAGGCATTTTGTGTCTATGCGATTGCGGCAATTCTCGTGGCAACGCTTTTATTCCTAAGCGTGGAAAGACCGTTTCTATTGCTGCGCGATCGCGTGGAGGTTCGTCTCCGGAAATCAGTTTAGCTACCGCCGATGGATTATTCTCCCCATGCACACGGCAGCCTGGCCGTTATTTTCGCCAAATGAAACCGTTCATCGCGGGGCCGTCGAAAGGTCAGGCCGCTGGATGCTCCCAAAGAGGGCCGAATGGAAAATACCCGAACGTGGTAGAGTGGAAGGCTGTCCGGGTTTGCCGGCAAAAAGGCGCGGGGTTCGGTCGTGGTTTTGAGCGACGATTTTCGTCACTTCCGCACGCGCAACGAAATGAACACCACATTGAGCGCCTTGTGCGTGGCCCAGTCGCCTTGCAGGTGCCACTGCGCAACATTGGTCCAGTCCATTTTGCCATCCCGGCCGTCCTGTCCGGCGACGCGGGTAAAGCCCTCGCGCGGCACGTGCAGCCACACCGCCTGATTGGGCACGATTTGGTCGATCCGCAGCCGTGCCGCCACCTGCGTGCCATCGGCGTCATTCAACGCCACGGTGACTTCGGCGACCTCGTTTTTCGCTCCAACCCCGAGTGCCACCTCCACAAATGAAATCTCACTGAGGTCGCGCGCCGGTTCAATGCCACGACCCATGCCCCCGTCACCTTGGGCACCTTTCAGGCCCTCGATCGTTATTCCCGCGGGTGATACCCCAATCTTGTCCTTCCAGCTGCCGTAATAAAACATCCCGGCCACTTTCGTCCGGAGATCGACGAAGAGCGTCTGAGTTTCAGGGGCGGCTGCCACCGCCGGTTCGTCGGCCGCATGGGAAGCAACTACTGGAATGACGAACAGAATGCTCAGGAGGAGGGGGAGTCGTGGGATGCGCATAGGGCAAGGGGTACCGGCCAATATGGTGCAATTGCCTCCTCGCTTCACGTCTCAAATGACCGTCATAATGAATTTACCAAATGCGAACAACTCGCCTCGAAAGGCAGAAATAGTGGAAGAAATCCGTGATGCGTGGCCGGATACCGTCACCCACAAGTCCAGACTGGAGGTTATCACGCGAATTTCAGACTGATTTTTACAGGAGGTAACTGAGGGAACGGAGAAGAAGTTTTTTACACCAAGGCCGCAAGGATCACAAAGGATTGGATCTGCCCTTCGTTTCCTTTGCGTTCTTGGGGTAAACTCTCTGATGCGGGTCTCCGTTTCCTCTGTTTCCTCCGGTGAAAATTTTCGGAGGATTTATCAAGGGCAGCAGCCTGCGGTTGCCAGGCCCGTCCCTACCTAAACCGAGCCAGCGAACTTACGTTCGCTGCTGCACAGAAATTTTCGAGAACGGGAAACAAGCAGGCCGTTGCGGACAACGGCCCCTACCTCGGCGAACGGGCGAAATTCCTATTCGGCCCGGAGCGCGATGGCGGGGTTCACGCGGCTGGCGCGGCGGGCGGGGAGCCAGGTGGCGAGGAGGGCCACGGCGAGAAGTATTAGTGGAACGGAGACGAACACGAGGGCGTCGAATCGCGGGGTCGCGAAGAGTTGCGCGGCGATCAGGGAGCCGGCGCCAAAGCTGCCCGCGATGCCGATGAGGATTCCGATCAGCACCAGTTTGAGGCCTTGCTGCAGCACGAGGGCCAGCACCTGGCGCGTATCCGCGCCGAGCGCCATCCGGATTCCGACTTCGCGTGTGCGCTGCGACACGGAATAGGAAATCACGCCGTAGATGCCGACACACGCCAACAGCAGCGCGGTGGCGGCGAAAATCGCCAGCAGCACGAGCATCATGCGGCGAATGTGCAGCGTGCTGGACACCGATTGTTCCAGCGTGCCAACGTTTGCCATCGGAAGGTCGGCATCGACCTCCTGAATAGCCTGCTTGATGCTCGCGACCAGGGTCGTGGGCGGCACCACGGTGCGCACCACGACCGTCGCCCGCCAGGGAAAATAGGTCCGTCCGAAATAAACCTGGGGCGACGGTTCGAAATCGAGTTGGTAGCGCCGGACGCTGCCGACGACGCCGACAATCTCCCACGCGGCGTTCTTGAAGTGAAGCTGCCGTCCGATGGGATTCTCGCTGCCGAAAAAGCTGCGGGCCAGGACATCGTTGATGACCATCACCTTTGGCCCGCTCTCGGTGTCGTCCTGCGGCGTGAGAAAGCGGCCGCTCAGGAGCGGGATCTTCAGCGTCTGGAAAAAATCCCCCCCGACGGAATCGAAGCCGGCTTCGTTGTCGTTGCGTGTTTCCGGGCGATCCTCGCGGCTGATTAGGTCGCCCAAGCCGTTTCCTCCATTCATCGGGACGGAGGAGGCCATCCCGACATTCACGACGCCCGGCACCTGGGCGATCCGCTCCAGAAGGCGTTGGTTGAGTCGCACCTTGTCGGCGGTGCTGGGCGCCTTCGAATTGGAGACGGAGAGATCGAACACGAGCACGCTCTCGGGATTGAAACCAGGGTTGGCATTGAGGGCGTTCACAAAACTGCGCAGGAGCAGGCCCGCGCACGCGAGGAGTACCACGGTGAGCGCGGTTTCCGAGACGAGGAGCAGGGATTGGGCCCGCTGCCGTGCCCCACTCGAGCCCCGGACTCCCTCCTTCAGTGACGCGTTGGGCTTCTGGCGCGCGGCGTTGAGGGCCGGGAAAATTCCGAACACCAGTCCCGTGGCGCAGGACGCCGCGAGGGTAAAACCGAGGACCCGTAAGTTAATGCCGATCGTGGCGCCGGTGGTTTCCCGGATTCCGGTGAGGACCACCAGAGGGTTGATCGCCAGGACCCCCAGCACCAGCCCCGCGATTCCGCCGGCGAGGGCGAGAAGGACGCTTTCGGTCAGGAGTTGGCGGATAATCCGGCCGGAGGTTGCCCCGAGGGCGACGCGCACCGCGACCTCACCCTGACGGGCGGAGGCGCGGGCGAGCAGCAGATTGGCCACGTTCGCACAGGCGATCAGCAGTACGACACCCACTGCGGCGAGGAGGATCAGCACGTAGCGGCGCATGTTGCCGAAGATTCCATCGTGCACCGAGAGCAGCCCCACGGTCCATTTTTGTTTGAACACGGGATACAGCGACCGCACGCCCTCCTTGGCCCGGGTCAATTCCTCGGCGGCCTTTTCGGGCGACGCCCCGGCTTTCAACCGGCCGGTGACGCTCACGACGTAGGCGTAGTCGCGGTTCATATGATGTTCGCTGCCCCGGATCGCGGCCGGTGTGAAGTAACTCGCGTTGTTTGCGAAGAGCGCATGCGGCGGAAGGACGCCGATGACTTCAAGGCTCCGCCGGTCGAAATGGATTTGTTTGCCGATGACCGACGGATCGCCGCCGAACTTTGACTGCCAGAGCTCGTGGGAAATGATCACGACCTCGTGGTTGCCGCCCGGTGAATCCTCCTGGGCCTGGAAGTCCCGGCCCAGCAGCGGCGTGATGCCGAACACACGAAAATAAGCAGCGCTGACCTCGGATCCGGTCAGCCGCACCGGCTCGCCCATGCCGGTGAGGTTTTCCGCGACGCCATGCGCGGCGGCGATGGCCTCGAACTGGGTCGACGCGTCCTGCCAGTCGGCAAAGGCGCCCCCGGAGGCGATCGAATATTTTTCCCCGGGATTGGGCATTTCACAGATTTGGTAGAGGCGATTGGCCTGAGGGTAGGGCAGCGGTTCCAGGAGTACGGCATCGACTACACTGAAAATTGCAGTGTTGGCTCCGATGCCGAGGGCGAGCGTGAGAATGACGATCGCAGTGAAGGCGGGAGCCTTGGCAAATTGCCGGAACGCAAAGCGAAGATCGGAGTACATGGGTGGTTTTGCGAAAAGGATGGGAGGGGAATGCCGGGGCCAGTGGTCAGACCGGTCGCATAGTTTGAGATAACCCACCGAAACGCGAATGGTTTCATGAAATCGCAGATTTCAGTACTGCCGAAAAATGAGGTAACAGAAATAATCTACACCAAGGTCGCAAAGATCGCGAAGGGGAATGGATGAAAGTTGAGGGTTGAGTGCGGAAGGGGCCGAGCTGGGGCTCGGCGGTCCCGGGGAATCGACGCGTCGGGTCAACGCGTTCCACGGAGTTTTGTATTTTCGTCTACTCACTACCCGCTACTCGATGCTCCCTCCTGATTCGATTTCGAACCCGGTTCGAAGCCGGCTGTCATAATTTCGAGGACACTCACGTCGAGTATGAGTAACATTTTCGTCGTCACTACTCTGACAGGACAAGGAATTTGTTCTTGTTCACCCGCAGGCTTCCGGGTCTGGCATTCTGGCGGTCGTCCGCCTGATTTGACGTCTTCCGTGAACGCGCTTCTTTCCCTGAAAAGCCAGTGACCAATGACCAGCAAAATTTTTGTCACGAGCTGCTGGCATTGTCTTACCGGCACGGCTTTCACTTATACCCGCTGCCCTACGTTCTGGAACGGGCCGGGCTCCCGCGCAGCGTGCTTTGCTGGAATGAATGCCAGCAGAACGGCCTGTTGTGGGATTTTCATCCCCGATCCAATTCGTTCCTGCGGGGTATGCTGATCTTCGACAATCGGGATGGAGGCTCCAGTGGCGCGGCGAGCCGCGTGGGCATCAATCCCGACACCCTGCACCTGATTGAAGAATGCTGCGGGTACCGTCGGGTTCAAGAGCAACACGACGATTAACCCTGGAACATAACGGGCAGATTTGAGGTGAAGGCCCGCTAGTGCACGAATGGGCGTGATAGTTGGGGACTGGGAGTTGAGAGGGAAAGGCCGGGCCGGGGCTCGGCGTTCCCGGGAAAAACCAACACCCCAAACCAACGCGTTGAGGTCAACGCGTTCCACCCGTTTATTCACTGCGGCGGACAAAAGCCGTGCGGATCGCGGGCGAGAGCAACGTCACGAGTAGACTGACGGAAATGGCGATGGTCAGGAAATGCAGCGGATAATCCGGACTTGAGGCCAGGACGGTGTTGATCACTCCACTGGGCGACACGGTGCTGCGCTCCGGCGTGGAGCCATGAAAGATCTGTGCCGCGCTGTAAGTGGCCAGGAGCCCCAGCACCGCCAGCGCATAACCATAGGCCCACGGTTGACGCCGGAGCAGTCCGATCCCGGAAATTAGCGTGAGGGGCGGCCCCCCGATCACGATCAATCCGCCCAGGAAAGTTCCGCCCGAGCTCCCGTCACCTCCGGAAAGAATCATCAATGCTGAAATAAAACTCACCGGCGTGATGAGTGCGCCCGCGACGATGAACAACCATCCCACGGTCGTCACCAACTTGGGACGACGGGCTGGGGGCAGTACCGGTGGCGCCGACGTCGCGCCGGACAACAGGGCAGGTGACGGAAGCGCGGAGGCCGTTGATGGCTTGGCCGCTCCGGAGTTCGCCACGCGTGATCCGGCTTCCAGCGCCCGCAGCCTGGTCTCGATTTCCCGCGCATGCATCGAGCGGGCCGCGCCCTCACCGCCGGAAGTTGCACCGGACGCGTACCATCGCGCGAGCTCCAGGGCCTCGGCATACATTTCCTTCCGCACGACGGAATCGCCGATCGAGTCGCCGACCAGCTCAAGCACACTCGCGCCGAAACTGCGGAGCTGATAGTCGGGAACGACCGACTCCCATTGACGAATGCGAAGAAAGGCGGCGGTGCGTTCCCCGGGAGAAAGTGAGGGCAGTGCCACGGCTTCGGCCAGCAACCGGCCGGCAGCCGCGCGCGTTTCCGCCGGCGAAATCTGCGCGACCCACGCACGCGCTTCGTCGAGTGACGGATTTTTTCCCTGGATTGGGTTGCGGCACGATTGATCGCTGTCAGGGCCGTCCCATTCATCGCGTCTTCCCCGCCGACGGAAAACGCCGTCGGGTGCACTCAGTCCTTCCCGGGCCAGCCACATCGCGAAGCCGGTGGCACTGCCGCAAAGCACGCCGTACAGCGCAGTCGCCGTCCAGAACATCACGGGTTCCTGGATGCGGTCGACCACGCGACTGGAGGAAACCCGTCGGGAGGGAAACCAGGTTTCGCCCCGCGCCAGGCCCCGGGCGAAAAGCCATCCGGTGCCGCCGGCGATGCCGAGCATGATGAGGATGGCAATGAACAATGCCCGCGCCTGCGACAATCGCGCCGATCTGGAATCGATGGCAGGGGGCATGGGTTGATTGTGGATTGGGGAATCGAGCTCACCTGCACGAACACGGCAGGTACTTCAGCGTCTTTTTTTGCGATCGGGTCTTGTATCCGTCAATTCGGGAGTGAGTCGCAAACCTACGCCGTTCGACCCATGGCGCTTTCGCGAGTGTCACGTTATAACTGGGCAGATGCTCCCCACCGCTGCCTACTTCGCGTGCCTCCTTGGTATCGCTCCCGCTGTGACGTTCGCCCTCGCTTTTTGGGGCGTGAGCCAGGCCGCGAACAGCGGAGGCTGGCGCGGATTGGGCCGGCTGCTCCTGCAGGGGTTGGAGCTCATCAGCTCGCCACCCAAACTGATTATGATCGCCCTCGTGTTGCTGGCGATCGTGCTCGCCGGATGCTTCCGTTCCACCCGACCCGCCGGATGCATTATCCTGGGAGTGCTCGGTGCGGCCAGCATCGTTCAGGTCCTTTGCCTCGATCGCTCGGTCAACGCCTGGATTCTGATGACGCCGTCCGCCATCGCAGTCGTCGCAAGCTTCTGGTGGGCGTGGACGATGATCGGTGCCGGGCTCGCGTCTTCTTCGGGAGTAGGGCAGGGCTGATTTTTACAGGAGCAAACAGAGGAAACAGAGGAAAAACTTCTTACACCGAGGAGGAGATCACAAGAAATTGGATCTGTCCTTTGCGCGCTTTGCGTTCCCGGTGTGAACACTCTGATTCAAATCTCCGTTCCCTCTGTTTCCTCCTGTAAGAAATTTCCAGGGTATTAAGTAACGATTCAGTGGATTATTTTTAATCCACGAGGGTATACTGATATTTCGTGAACCTGTTTCGAAAACGAACGTCCTGAAGGCCGATGAGGGCATCGGCCCCTACCACAAACTTTTCCGGGCTATCCAGGTCGGTTTCTACCTCGGACCAGCGAACTGACGTTCGCTGCTACAGACGAAATTTTATTTCAGAGCGCCGGAGGGAAAATTTCGGTGCTGATGATGACGTTTGACGGGGGCACGATTCTTCCGCCCTGGAGCGGATGAGGATAGGTGAACGGCGTGTACTTCAAGATCCACGCGGAGCCCGTCCAGGTATAGAGCTGGCCGGAGGTGTTTGCAGGGAGAGTGGTGTTCCAGCTGCCCTCATCGGTGACCCACCAGCCGTAACCGACCACACTGGGCGTGGTGGCGGTCATCGCGGCTTTGGGGCCGCGTCCGACTCCCGCGTTGGTGTCGAATCCGGCGTCGGCGAAAAAATCACGGTTGGATTGGATGATATCTTTTTCGGTGAAGGTGGCCGAGGCGTTTCCCGTCTGGGCGCGATAAAGGGTGATGGCTCCGGCGGCGACACTCCAAGTCGAGCGCGGCCACGCGGCGCCGCCTTGCGTGTTGTGGATCAGATAGGAGGGCTCCCGGGCCGCGCCGTCCCGGCCGTTGCCCACCTGGTCTTTGATCGGGTAATCGTACGGTGTTTTGTACGTGGTGCAGAAATCGGCGGTTTCATTCGTGGTGGTGGCGACCGGAATCGTGAAGGTGGTCGGGCTGGTGACTGTGATATTATAAAATCCGTAGACCACGCCGAGCGGTGCCTGCACCCAGACCGGCCAGCCGCTCGAATAGCCGTGCGGAGAGCTCGTGGTGATTGTGGTCGAAGCTCCCGCGGTGAGCGTCGGGCGGTACGAACCGAAATTGGGCCAGGGCGACGGCGCGGCGTTGTAGGCGTATTCCGTCAACAGCGCCCAACCGGTGACCGACGTGTTGTCGAAGATCATCGCGGTGCCGCCGCGGATTTCGATGTTCTGCCAGTTGCCCGCGCCGGTTTTGGTCCAGGCGTTGTCGTACACTTCCATGTTTCTCACGCTCCGGGCCGGACTGTTGCTGGCCAGGCCGTGACCATCGACCTTGTTGATGCCGTTGATTGTGCAGAAACGCACCACGAAATGCGCGTTGGCGTTCGCGTCGCACACGTAGCCGTAGGTGTTGTAGGTGCAGTCCTCGATGAAAATATTGTCTGCGGTGCCGAGCGTGTGGGCGGACTGCCAGGCATTGGCCGGGCCGCGGGCGAAAATGAGCTCGGCCTGCTGGCTGTTGCCCGTGATCCGGCAATGGTCGATCAGGCCGGAGTTCACGCCGGAATTAATGTACGCGAAATAAGCACCGGAGGTTCCGCCGACATACGTGATGTCACTGATGCGGAAACCCGCGGTGAAATTGATTCCCGTCGCCGGGTTGTTGTAGGGCGAGACGTTGAAGGCCGTGACGGGATTCACATCGCTGCCGATGATCTTGAAGTGTTTGAAGGTGGCGGCGCTCCACAGCGCGATGACGCCCTCGGCGTAGGTCTTCCCGCTGTCGTCGAGCGTGATGACGGTGGAATCGCCCTGGCCGACCACTGTGACGTTCGTGATGATGTAGATGACGCCGTTGTTGCCCCGCGAGGAGTTGCCCCACGTCGCCGTGCCCGCGGGCAATACAATCGTGTCGCCGGGTTGGGAATCGACATAGTAGGCGTGTTCAAAATCACTCTGGGAGCAGGTCGCGCAGGTGATGGTTTTGGCGCCGGCCGCCGGCACGCCCCACTTAACGATGAGCAACAACAGGAGCAGGATTGTTCGTTTCATCGTTGGTGTGGGAATTGCGGAATGGTTTGGGTGGCGGTTTGCCTCTGATAAACGGAGGCTAAACGAGAGGAAGCATTAAGCCCAATAAGGCCGGCCGGAGCTAATCATTTATGGTCACAACATCGTAAATCGAAGCGCAGCCATGCCCGATAAATTCTGCAGATTTTTGCTCACGAAACACACGAAAGGGCACAAAAAATCCGGAGGGAGTTAACCACTAATTTTCACCGATATCTCACTAATCCAAGGTACAGAAAGTGACGGAGCCAGGCGCGGAGGCGGTGATGATCGGATTCGGGCGAACGCCCCTGCCCGGAGAACTGACGCTCGTTGTGGACAGGAGGAAGACGGGTTTTTGGCATTGCCCGACCGTGATTTGTCCCGGACCTTCTGTCCACCAACGTCGCTGCCATTCATGGCCGTCCTGAAGCTGCCATCTTTGCGATCGCGGCCGTATTCATGACCGCATCTGTCAGCACCAAACTGGGTCCTTCCGACAAGATCGAGGCGCTGCGCCGGCAACCGGACGAAACCTACCCCTTTGTGTTGCGCCTGGCGCCGGGTGCCACGCTGGCCAGCGTGCTGCCGGCGGTCACGGAGACGGCCGGCGTCACCGACTTGCCCCTGATCCACGGGGCCGCCCTCCCGTTGCGGGTCAGCACTGCGTTGGCACTGGCTGAAAATCCAGAGGTGCAGCAAGTCTGGTATCTGCATCCCGATCTCGCCCCGCTTTATCTCAATGTGATCAAGGCGGTGCAGTATGACGTCAAAACGTTGAAGCTGCCCACGCTCGTCAATCTCAGCCTTGGTCCACCTTCCCGTTTCTGGCCCGCCACGCCGCAACCCGACGATCCCATGCACGCGGTCACACGCGCCATCGCCGAAGCCGGGCTGATTCCGATCATGGCGATCGGTAATTCCGGGGAAGGCCCGGGGGACCGCGCCGGAATGATCAACCCGTGGTGCCTGTCGCCCTGGGTGATTTCCGTCGGCGCTTACGATGAGGTGGCGAACCGGATGGCACCCTTTTCTTCGTACGGACGGCCGGACGATCCCAACACCTGGCCCGATGTCGTCGCCCACGGCGTCGACGTGATCGGTCCCTTTCCGACCAACCAGACAAAATCCGGGCAGCGTCGCCGCTATGACGAAGCAAATGCCGCCTTCATGGCGAAAGTCGCGTCCGCCGACCGCGAAATCTACACACTCGAATCCGGGACCAGTCAGGCCACGTCCCGTGTCACGGGCGCGGCGTTCCAAGTGGTCCATTTTCTGCGCGAAACCATGGCCCGGTTTCGCGGAGCGGCCGACCAGCCGGTTTTCCAACTCACCGCGTCCGCCGACCGCGCGAATCCCGCTCTCGCCGCCATGCCGCGCCTGACCGGCACCGTCGAACATCTCGCTGATGGCAGCGCGGTCTACACCCACTACCATGACCGCCCTTGGAAAATGGTGGCGCAACTTCTGCGTGACACGGCCGTTGCCCTGCCGGGTGTGCCGCCGGCGCGGGGTGGTGCCGGGCTGGTCGACCGGGCGTTGATCAACCAGCAGTTTGGCGCCTACGGTCTGGTCCAGCCCAAACTCTTTCCCAACAAAGTCCTTTAATCATGAACATGCCCTCTGAATACTGGCGTTACGCCGTCGCTGTCATCATCGCCATCGTGGCCTTCACGGGCGCGCTCTGGATCCTCAACCGGACGGTCAAGCCACCTGCGCCCGTCTCGACCTTTTCCCTCGATCAGACGATCAGTGACATCAAGACGGAACTCAAAAATCTCGAAACCGGTTCCGGAGCCCCGCTGGGATTGAAGCTATCCGAGGTGAAGATCGCGCTGCAGGTCAGTCAGGAAGAGGGGAAGAACACCGACGCCAGTCTGAGCGTGCCCGTGTTCAGTTCCGCCGAAATCAAGGCCAGTGCCGGCAACTCGTGGGAGCAGGGTTCCAAGGTTACGCTTGTGCTGGTCCCGCCCGCAGAGAGTCCGCTGCTCAGCGTGCCGCCGCGGTCGGTTTTGAAATTTGCCGATTTGTTGCGGGGCGTCCGCGAAAGCGTGCGGACCGCGATGCAAAACGAACCCCGCCTCGATGCCAAGTCGATCGAGGTGGAACTGGCCTTCGTCCTTGTGACTGAAGACTCCGCCGGGGCGGAGGTGAAGGTGGAACTGCTGTCACTGGGCGTGGGCCGCACGCAGAAATCCACCGCGGGCAACACAGTGACGCTGACCTACGAGAATCCCGCCTACGTCGCGAAAGATGCCGGCAAACCCACTCCGCCGTAAGGCCGTGAGGCCGGTTGACTGCGTTGCGGAAGGAAGGCCGCGAAGGAACGCAAAGGGCAAAAAGAAAATACAAGTCCGGAAGGCTGGCCCCCGTTCCGGGCGAAGCGGGAAGCCTGACAACACACACGAAAGGACACGAATGGAAGTTAAGATCTTCGTCAGAATCTTGCGCGAATTGGTGAGCTCCGCAACCTGCGGGTCGTGGAATAACGCATCGGAAAATAGAGATGAAGTTCGCCTCATCATGGATAGAGTCTTTTTCCACTCGATGAATCACCGTAAGTTCCATCCCGGCCAGATTGCGTTGCTTGTAGGAGTGGGAATTCTCGGTTTCATGTTGGGCCGCAGAAGCGACATCGAAACCGGCAAAGGGGAAGCGCCTCCCGGCCCTGCTCAAGTTGAACAAACGAAAGCGCCGGTTGAAAAACGAGTGGCTCCGATTGAATCGACTTCCCAAGCAGTTCCGACGGGCGCTGAAATGAAAATTGCGCCGCGGCTGGCGAAGCTGCAGTCGGTCGTGGATTTGAACCGGGTGCTCAACCAAAAGATTTCCGTGTCGATGCTTTCGGGCGACGAGCTCGACAAGGATTTTGTGGCCCTGTTCGGGCTCTCCAGCGACGAGGTGAAAACCTTAAAGGACGCGGTGGTCAAAGCGAAGGCTCAGCTGGCGGAGCTGGAAGGACTGCATGCGCGAATCGAACCCAAGGGGGGAGATAAGTTCACAATCACCATCCCCGATTTTCCCAAGGAGGGAGGAGTGGTGTTCGACGAATTCACCAAAACGGTCCGCGCCACCCTGGGTGAAGATCGGTTCGCTTATTATAAAACTATTTCGCGCTTTGAGGCGGAACATGAACCCGCGTTTGGCGGCTTTGGTTTAACCCAAACCGTAATCAATCTCGAGGACGCGGGCGGGAAAAACGCAATGATGGGCGCAAACTGGTCCGTGGGGCCCGACCCGGAAAGTGGAGGAATGACCAAGACCGCGAACATGGGCATTTATTTCCTGAAAACCCAGTATCCGGTAATCTACCGGAAGATGACCGATGCCGGAGTGATTCCACCCTCAACCGGGAAATGAAGCCCGGGTTCACCAGGACGGCGCGGGCGATTTCGGGACGACCATTTTCCCTGAAGTTTTGCGCGGTAATTTCTTCGTTCGCTTTTTCCCAAAGGCCGTTGGGGGCGGCGGCCCCTACCGTTTCCGGGCTGGCAACCGGCGGTGGTTTTCCTTAACCATCCATTCTCCTTTCATGGCTGAAACCAAGCATCGCATTTTCACGACGCCGTTCGCGAAGGTCTATCCCTACCTGGTGGCCAAGGCGGAGAAGAAAAAACGCACGAAAGCGGAGGTGGATGAAGTGATCTGCTGGCTGACAGGCTACACGATGAAGCAACTGGAGAAACAGCTGAAGCAGGAGACGGATTTCGAAACCTTCTTTGCGCAGGCGCCGAAAATGAATCCGGCGCGAAAGTTGATCACGGGCACCATTTGCGGCGTGCGTGTGGAGGAGATCGAAGAACCCACGATGCGGGAAATCCGCTACCTGGACAAATTGGTCGATGAACTGGCCAAGGGAAAGCCGATGGAGAAAGTGCTGCGAGCGTGATCGTTCGGAGCTGAGTGCTGAGGGCGGAAGACTGTAAGAGTGAGCGGTCAGCGGTGAGCGGTGAGTGGTGGAGCACAACCTTCGGGCGCGCTTTCGGGGATTTAAACCGACACACCGGGACGCCGCGTTCCGCTCGCAAGGTTTCGGTGGTTTTCCTGAAATTTCGTGTGTTTAGTGGGCCAGATCACTTCGCCGGCTCGGGATTGGGTTTCGCCGCATCCTGGGCGGCTTTGGTCTTGGCCTGTTTTTCCTGTTCCTGCTTTTTTCTCGCGGCTTCGGCTTCGGCTTCAGCTTCGGCTTGGTGAGTGGGCTGGGAATTCTTGGCGGCAATGTATTCGTTTTCCATCTCGACGATCTTCGCTTCCGTGCGCACGTCCTGCATCGGCGGTCCGAAATTGGTTTTTGGGGAATTTTGCGCGGAGGTGCCGGGCTCCGGGGACTGACAGCCGGCAAATGGGAGCAAAATCATCGCACCGCCGATCAACATCAGCAGGACAGACAGAAAATGGGCGGGATGGCAGGAACGTGGGTGCATCCCTTATCGACAGTCAAAGCCGCCGCCGGTTACCCGGATTCGGGCCCGCGAATCACGCGAATTGATGCGAATGGGTTCGGCCATAGGGAACACAGGTCTTTCGGGTCTTACATTTGCGTTCCGGGGCCACCGTTGTGCGTGCGAAGGTTCTTCGCCTGCAATCAGCAGGCGTCCTAAATCAAGGTCATGCCGACGATCAGTCGGCATACCTCTCGTGGAATTCCCCGTTGGGGAATTCTTTCGTGGGGAAATTCCGGGTTTAGTCGCTCAGGATTTTGCGGGTGCGGCGTCCAGCGGTGAGGCAACGCCGGTGTCGTTAGCGTGCACCGTGCGGGCGACGAGGATACTCAGGAAGCCGGCACCGACGGCGATCCAGCCGAGCCAGTTGAAGTGAACGAGATGGCCGTTCGGCAAGCTCGAGACAATCGCGCCGCCCATCTTGGAACTGAGGCCGGACGCCAGATCGCGGGCGCAGCTGGTCAGGCTCAAAAACGCGCCGCGTCGGGACGACGGCACCGCGAGAGTGAGAATCGCCTGGCCGGGCACGAAGCGTCCGCTCGCGAAAATGAAAAACAGTCCGGTCAGTATCAGCGTCGCCCACACCGGCAGCGGCCCGGCATTGGCAATCGCGAGAATTATCGCGGAAGCCACCAACACCATGTAGGTGAACACCCGGTGACGGCCATGGCGGTCCGCCAAACGGCCCACGCGCGGGGCTGTGACCACGGTCAACGCTCCACCGACCATGTAGACGAGAAAGAGATATTTTTCCGGCAGGGCGACGTCGCCGACCAGGTGCGGGGAAAGCAACGGGATGATGCTGAAATGGCCGAGCACCATGATCGCCATGAACAGGATGCCACGACCGGCGTTGGCGTCGCGCAGCAATTCCCGGAAGGCCTGACCCTTGTTGGCTCCGCTCTGCAAATGTCCACGCACCGGGGGCACCAAACGAAAGATGAGGCACCACACGATCGCGCCGATTCCGGCGACGCAAAGGAAGGGCATCGACCAGCCCCACAGTTGCGCCAGTTTCAGGCCGACCGGCACGCCGATCGCCGCAGCGACCGCAAATGCCGTCATCACGATACCGATTCCGGCGGCGCGGCGTTCCGGCGGAACGAGGTCGCTGACGATTGCCAGGCAGAGGGAACCCGACACGCCGCCAAAGGCTCCACCGATGGCGCGGGCGATCAGCAGGGTGTGGGCGTTGGTCGCCAGGCCGCAGAACAAGGTTGCCACCGTGAAGCCGGCATACGCGAACAGGATGAGCGTACGGCGATCATGGCGGTCGATGAATGGCGCGCTCAGCAGACCGACGATTCCCGCGGCAAGCGAGTAGGCGGAGACCAGATCGCTGAACTGACCCGCATCCAGCTTCAGCTCGCGCATCAATTGCGGCGCAAGCGGCATCATGACCATGAAGTCCATGATGTGGGTGAATTGGATCGCGGCCAGGATCAGCAGGACCAGGCGTTCGGACGGAGCGCGGGACATTCCGCCAATCATTCAGGACTTCCCGCTGAGTGCAACCGGGCCGGGGAAATTTCTTCACAGGAGATTCGAAAAAAACGCGGCGGCTGTGATGGGAGAAAGTCCGGAGAAGGCTGGCCACGAAAAGTCGCAAAAGGTCACAAAAACTTGAGATGGGAACTGCTGACAGGGGTGACCGAAACCACGGGTGAAGATTTCAACCCTTCTAATTTTTCGCTGTCGTCATTCTGAGCGAAGCGAAGAATCCACGCTTTCGCTCTCTGCATCACTTTTCTTGTTTAACTATGGCTACCTCGGATCGGTGACACGCCCGAGGAAGAGGCAGGCGCCGGAGGGAATGTGTTGGATGGCGAAAAGGAAAGGATGATCGACGCGGACCTCCAGGGGAGGCGATGGCGGTTTGGCCATTACTCCCAAGGTTACCATCTGTACTTCGGTGGCTGCCGCCGCCTCAACGCCGTGTTCATCGAGGACAAGCCACGTCTTGTGAAAGACGTCGGAGATCGCGAGATAGTCATTTGGCTTGCGCGGCACCATCCGGTTGAAATTAGCACTCCCTTTGGGCTGGTCGAAAGCCGTCGACAGGCCCAGTGACTGCAAGGTTTGGGCGAGCGCCAGGGTCCCGGGTTCCAGTTTGAATTTCGGCAAATGAAGGATCAGGTCCCGTTTTTCCACCTTGGCGCAGGATGAGAGTTCCTGGGCGGTGAGTGATTTTTCCAACGATGCCAGGCCGTCATTTTCGTCTGGCACGAAGAGCACCAGCTGGAGTTGTCGACCCACGAAGGGGAGTGTCACGACCGAATGGCCGTCGTGTTTCACGTAACCAAACCCGCGGTGCTCCTGCATGGTCGGAACTGAAGTGACTTCGCCTCCCGCCAAATGAAACGGCTCGGGCCTGGTGGCGGACGGGGAAAACTCATCAGCCCAGGCCGCTTTCATGTACAGGACGTTGAGCAGCATCAGCCGGGTGCTGGCTTCAGGTTCGTTGGCGGGCAGCAGATCGCGGATTTTATCCTTGGTTTGTTGCGCGACCCACTGGTTGATCACGTTCCGCGCGTGCGACGCAGCGTGCTGGAAATCCAGCTCGGCGATCTCGGAATGGAAATGATGGCGCAATTCATCGATGAACGTGGATTGCAGTGAATAACCTTCCTGCACGATCAGGCGATTGGCGATGGTGAGCTGAAGGGGAGTGGCATCACCGCCGCGTACCCGCATCCGGGCTACGTCCCGGAGTGAATCTCCGACAGTCGTTTCGAGCTTGTTTGTGAGAATCTCAAATGCGGCGCCGCAGGCAGTCTGGTCGGAAGGAAGGTGCAGGACTTTTTCCATCTCGGCCTTGGTCGCGCCGTCGGCACCCGTATAAGTCATGGCCAGCGCGGTCGCCACGGAATAGGGTGAAAGCAGCACGCCGGAACTGCCGGCGGATTTGATTTGTTCCCGGTAGAGATCCAGTCCGAGCGAATTGATGGCAGGGACAACGTCGGGAGTCGGGGCCGTGATGGAGGTCCCGAAACCCAGGATGGGCAGGGCGGAAATCAGGAGAATGCGGAAACCGACAGGGAATTTGAGGGGCATGGTGATTAAGACCCGCGACCAAGTGATTTCTTAGAAACGCGCAGAATCCCATGGTGGCAGGCGAGAGATTGGTTAGCCATGAGCTTCGGTAATCCGTGCAGCTCTTTGCTTACGTAAGCAAGGCCGTTGGGGGCAACGGCCCCTACCTTTGGCGCAAAAGGGCGAACGCCTTTTCGTGGGTGCGGTCTACACATGCATACAGAGGTAGAATTATGATCCGTACGATTCGAATTTTCCCACGACGAGGCGTATTCACGGCAATGCTGATAATGGAGTGTGCCGGGTTGGTGGGCTGGGCGGTGGCGGAGGATGCTCCGGCCATTTCCCGCACCCCGGTGTTTCAACCATTGAACAGCCCGGCGAGCAACGAACAGCACCCGGGCAAGTTTGTGTGGGCCGACCTGTTTACGAACGATTCGGATGCAGCCACGAAATTCTATACCGGGGTATTTGGGTGGAAGGTCTCCGCGACAAATCAAAATGGCAAAACCTACACAGTGTTCAGCAGCGATGGACATCCTGTGGCCGGACTGACGCCGCGTAATCCCGGTAACAAAAAACACTCCTCCCGCTGGATCGGCTATGTGGCGGTTTCCGATATCAAATCCGCCCTGGAGGCGGCGACCCAGGCCGGGGGCCAGGTGCGGGCGCCGATTCGCGATTTTCCGCAGCGCGGCTTGCAGGCCATTGTGGCGGATGGCGAAGGTTCACCGGTGGGATTGCTGCAATCGGGCTCGGGTGATCCCGTTGATGACGAACCAAAGCCAGGCGAATGGAACTGGTTCGAGCTTTACGCGAAGGATCCCAAGGCGGCTTCCGCATTCTATGGCAAAGTGTTTAACTACACCGTCGCGCCTGACGAACGCACCGAACGGAAAAACGATTATCTGCTGAGCAGCGACGATACCGCACGCGGTGGCGTGGCACCGATTCCCGATCGCGAGGATGCGCAAGCCGGCTGGCTCGGGGTGGTTCGTGTCAGGAACATGGAGGAAACGCTCGCGCGGGTGTCCTCGCTCGGCGGCGAAATATTGGTGGCGCCGCGCGCCTTCGCCTATGAAAGCCGGTTTGCCATCATCGCGGATTCTACCGGCGGGACGCTCGGGCTCGTCGAGTATCAGGACAACGCGAATCCCGCCAACCGGCCATGAAAACCATCGGCAAACTTTTGTGGGGCCTGGTCCTTCTGGCCGCCGTCGAATTCGGATTCAGCGGATGCGTTGCCGATGGCGGTTATGTGAGCGGAAGCGAGAGCGTTTACTACGGACCGGATCAATGGTTTCATGACGGTCAGTGGCTCGACGC
>JBEHXD010000028.1:0-20975 GCA_048498875.1 Verrucomicrobiota bacterium | reverse complement strand
AAAAGGCGCGAGCGAGAAGACTATTCGATTTTTTTCTCCAGAATATCGACCCGCTTGAAAAGGTCGGGCAGACGCTGGTGCAAAATCTGCAGCCGGCGTTCAAGCATATAGGGGATGGCGGGCGTGCCGTTGACATAACTTCCGGGCTCAAGCGACGATCCCACGCCGGTTTGACCGCCCACCTTGCTGCCTTTACCCAGAGTGATGTGCCCGCCAATTCCCGCCTGACCGGCGAGAATCACGTAGTCTTCCAACGTGGTACTGCCCGCAATTCCCGCTTGCGAGCAGAGGATGCAGTGCTTTCCGATCACGACATTGTGGGCGATTTGGACCAGGTTGTCGATTTTGGTGCCCTCGCCCACCACCGTTTTGCTGAAGCGTGCGCGATCCAGCGTGGAATTGGCGCCAATTTCGACGTCATCTTCAATCGACACCGTGCCGATCTGCGGAATCTTTTCGTGCCGTCCCTTGACGAACTCGTAGCCAAATCCGTCCGAGCCCACCACCACGCCCGGCTGCAGGCGAACCCGTTTTCCAAGCGAACACGCCGCCGCAATAATGCAGCCGGGCATGATCCAGCAGCCTTCCCCGATGTGTGCTTCCCGGCCTACAAAGACCGACGCCTGCACCACGCTGCCCGGACCAATCTGCGCGCCGTCCTCCACCACGCAAAGCGGGCCGACATGCGCTGAGGGATCGATTCTGGCCGATGGGGCAACCACCGCTGAGGCATGAATGCCGGGAGCCGGTTTGGGCCAGAGCGCGTGTTCGATGCGCGCACACAGTTTCGCGAGCGCCACGGACGGGTTCTTGACGTGGATAAAAACCTGTTCCGCTTTCGGTTCACCCACGTAGTCATTCGGCAGGAGCAAGACCGTCGCGACACAGTCCGCCACCTGCGACTTGTATTTGACGTTGCCGAGGAACGAGAGGTCTCCGGCGCGCGCAGCGGTGAGCGACGCGATATCGCGTACGGTCGTGGTGGTGGTTCCGATCGTGCGGTCGGCGCCGACGAGGGTGGCGATTTCCGCCGGGGTAAAAGCGACCTGAATGGACACAAAAAAGCCCTGTTCGCTTGAACAGGGCTTGGCAAGAAAACTTAAGATTACTTCTTGGGTTCGCTCTTCGGAGCCGTGCCGACATTCGGCACGCTGAACGAAGGAGCCGCACCCGCGCCCGCCGCCGGAGCTGCAGCGGTCGGAGCCGCGGCAGGCTTGTCCTTGTTGACCTCTTTCAACACCTCATCGGTGATTTCGTAAGAGGGATCAACATACAGCACTCCGGGAATTCCGAGGAGAGTCGGACCGGACTTGTCGACCGCGAGCGTTGCGCCTTTGCGTTTCGCAATATCGGAAACGACCCGGCTGATCTCTTCCAGCAGCATGTCGCGCAGACTGCGGGCGCGTTGCTGCAGGGAATTGCGGGTCTTGGTCGTGAACTCCTGCACGGCGCCCTGCTTTTTCTGGATTTCCTCCAGCTTTTTCTGGGCTTCGCCTTCAGCCTTGGTGCGGGCCTCGGCCGTCAACACCGTACTCTTGGATTGCTCCATGAGTTCCTTGTATTCGTCAACCAGGGTCTGACCCTGCTTGTTCATTTCTTCGACTTGTTCCTGGGCCTTTTGCTCGGCATCGCGCAACTTGTTGTTGCCGTCTTCCGACTTATAGTAGCCGTCGTAAACCTTGGCGATGTCGACTACGACAAGTTTTACTGCGGGCTGGGCCAGCAAGGAGGTGGATCCGGCGGTGAGGGCCGCCAGCGTGAGGAGGGAGCGAATCGTCTTGTTCATTGGGTAAAGGGGGAAGAATTAGAAACGAGTGCCAAAAGAGAAGTTAAACTGTGAGCCTTTTTTGTTAAATCTGTCGCCGGTCAGGGGAATGCCTAAATCGAGGCTAAGCGGGGCACCCGCCACAAATAGACGCAAACCAAAACCGAAGTTGTCGTTATATTGTGCCGGATTGAAGTTGTAGGCGCGGCTGTTCACGAAGCCGCCATCATAGAACACGGCAAAGCGGACCGGTTTCACGACATCCAGTGAGTATTCGAGGCTGAGGAAGCCGTAGGAATTGCCGCCCAGCGGTTCACCCTGTGAATCCTTGGGGCCGACCATGCGGTATTCAAAGCCACGCAGCGTCTGCGGACCACCGAGGAAGAACCGATCGTAGAGTGGAACGCCGGGGACGTAGCCGGGGACGATGACGGTGGTAGCCCCGCCCAAACCGTCCGGGATCACATAACTGATGTCACGCTTGCGGGCGCTTTCCCCGAAGGCATCCGCCACGCCCACGCGTCCGATGACCGAAAGCACCTGTTCCTGAAGTTCGGCAATGGGGAAGAACTTCGATCCGCGATACTCGATCTGATAATAGTTGTTGTCGCCGCTCAAGGGGCCGCCTGCCACCTGCATGAGCAGGGTCGCGTAATTGCCGCGCGTCGTGTTGATGATCTTGTCGCGCGTGTCCTGGGTAAAGCTCAGGCCGATCTTTGACGTCGTCTCAGTGCCGGCGAGCAACGCGATTTGGGGCGGAGCGGACGGAGAGACATTCTTGATGTCGACGACCTCGTAGGTGTACGACAATTGCGTCTCCAGCCAGTTAAAGAACCGTTTGCGAACATACACCCGGCCACCGGTGCGGATTTCCTCGTAGAACGAACTGTTGTAGTCGGAACTCTGTTGATAGAGCTCAAAGCCGAATGCGAGTTCGCGTTCGAAAAGATAGGGCTCCTCAAAGGAAAGGACGATTTCGCTGGATTGCGAACCGATCTGGAATTTGAGACGGAACTTCTGGCCGTCGCCCTGGAAGAAGGATTTCCGGTTCTTGAAATCGAAGTTCGACTGGCTGATTTCGGCGAAGACCACCGC
Organism: Verrucomicrobiota bacterium; assembly: GCA_048498875.1. Taxonomy (GTDB): domain Bacteria; phylum Verrucomicrobiota; class Verrucomicrobiia; order Opitutales; family Opitutaceae; genus Lacunisphaera. Next base: position 18,115 of record JBEHXD010000028.1, on the reverse strand, counting down.
GCGCTCCAGCGTGCTGAAGCCGGCGCCAAAAGTCAGATTGCCCGTACGCGCTTCCGTTACTGAAATCTTAAGATTGCGACGACCGGGAATGTTCGTGGATTCGTCCTTCACATTCACCGGGTCTTCAAAGAAACGGGTGTTCTCAAGGCGCAGCTTGCTGATCTTCATGAGCACGCTGCTGAACACGTCGCCGGGACCGAGCACGAGTTCGCGCAGAATGACGATGCTCTTGGTCTTCGTGTTGCCCTCAATATTGATCGTCTCGACCTGGAATTTTTCACTCTCGGTGATCTGATATTCGATGTCGATGTTGCCAGTCTTCAGGTTCGGCTTGCGCACCAGACGCACCCGCGTGTCGAGATAACCGTCACGGCCATAGAAATCCTCGAGCGTTTCAAGGTCCTTGTCCAATTTCGAGGGCGTGAAGACCATGCCCTTTTTCTGCTTCGGCAGCAGCTTCAGCAGGCGCTCGGAGTACAGTTTGTTACCTTTGAAGGCAATGTCGCCCAGACGGTATTGCCGGCCTTCCACGACGCGAATCGTGATCACCAGGCTGTCCGCCTTGGGATAGTCGAAGGTGATCTTGTCCTCGGCAATTTCCACGTCGAGGTACCCCTGCTCCTTGTAGTAGTCGCGCAGCTTGATCAAATCCTCGTCGAAGGTGTCGTCCTTGAGGCGTCCGCTACCCGTCAGCCAGGAGAACATGTGCCACTTGCGGGTTTCCATTTCCTTGCGAAGCTTTTTCGCTTTGACGTGATCGTTGCCGACAAAGTTTACGGCCCGGATCTTCACCTTTGCGCCTTCGCGCACCTTGTAGGTCACGGTGGCGAAACCGGTGCTGCGGTTGCGATCGATGCTGTAGGTAACCTGCGCCTGGTTGTAACCGTTCTTCTGATAAAATTCGTAGAGCTTCTGCGCATCATCCTTGATCTGGCGTTCGTCGAGCGCTCCGTTCAGCACGGTCTTGATTTCCTTGCTCAGGCGGCGGTCGCGGTAGGCCTTGATGCCCTCATACTTGATCGCGAGGACGCGAAACTTCGGGGTTACCTCAATCACCAGGTTCACCACATTCCGAGGCTTCGACTCGCGTTTGACCTCGATGAATTCAAACAAGCCGGTTTTGTAGAGCGAGCGGATGTCGCGGTCGATCAGCGCCTCGTCGAGCTCGGAATCCTCACGCAACGCAATGTTCGCGCGCACGATCTGTTCACTGACGTTCGCCATGCCGACGAATTTGATCGAGATGGTGCCAATGCGCGGCGCCGGGCCGGAGGGGCCCTCGCCGGATTCGGCGTCGGAAATCTGCGCGAACGAACCAACTCCCGCGGAGAAAAGAAAAAAGGTGATGAGAAGAATCCGGAGGATCGGATTACTGAGTGAAGTTTTCAAAGCGCGTAATTTCTTGGAGGAAAGTTAGTTTCAAATCACCTACCGGGCCGTTACGTTGCTTGGCAACGATTAAATCAGCGGCGTTGGCTGCGGTTTGGAATTTTTCGTCAGCATCTTTGGGGCGGGACAACATGATCACGATATCAGCATCTTGCTCAATGGATCCGGATTCACGCAAGTCCGACAAGCGGGGTGTGCGATTTTCCTTTTCCGAAGCGCGGTTGAGCTGGCTTAGTACAAGAACAGGGAGGTCAAGTTCCTTCGCCAAAGCCTTTAATCCACGCGAAACCTCCGCAACCTGCTGTTCGCGGGGCGCCCGGGGATCCGAACCGTTGATCAGCTGCAAATAATCCACGATAATCATCCCGAGCTTCTTCCGGGCGTAGATCCGGCGCGCCTTGGCCCGGATTTCCATGATCGTCAGATTGCTCGAATCGTCGATGAAGATGGGGGCCTTCTTGAACTCCTCGGCGGTTTTACCGAGCGCATTCACTTCCTGGCCGTCGCGACTCACCAAACCGTCGCGCAGCAACTTCAAGTTCACCCGTGAACGGGCGCACAGCATACGCAGCGCGAGCTGCGAGGAGCTCATTTCGAGCGAGAAAATGAGCGTCGGCACCGCTTCCCGGCCGGGTTTCGGCATCGCAGCCGATTCGGCAATGTTGAGCGCAAAACTGGTTTTACCCATCGAAGGACGGGCGGCGATGATGATCATTTCCTGCCGCTGAAAGCCAAAGGTCATCGCATCGAGGTCCTTGAAGCCCGAGGTGACCCCTGTCAGCTCGCCTTTCTTCATCAGCATCTTCGCGATGACGCCGTTGGCCTCCTTGATGGAATCCTTGATCTCCTTCGCACTGTCGCTGACGCGGTCCTGGGTCACCGCAAAGAGCTCCTGCTCGATCTTGTCGATGAACTCCCCCAGCCCGCCGGTAAAAGCATACGACTGCTCAACGGCGCCGGTCGCGGCCTTGATCAGCTCACGCAACAGGTGCTTCTCGCGCACCTTCTCGATGAAATACGCCGCATGCGCAGTCGTCGGGATCTTGCCCGTGATCTGCATCAAGTACTGAAATCCGCCGATCACCTCCAGCTGCCGGCGGGTCTTCAGTTCCTCGGCCAAAACCTCCAGCGTTACTGGCGGACTCTTCTGATACATCTCCACGATGATCTGAAAAATCAGCCGGTTCGCCGGCAGGTAAAAACACTCGTGCGTGACCCGCGCTTCCAAACAGCGCGAAATCGTGTCGCTGCCGTCGAGAAGACAGCAGGCGATCACGTGCTCCTCCGCCTCCGCGCTGTGCGGGGGCGAACGGTCAGGCGGCGACGACGGTAATGCGTCGTCGTCCGCAGATTTACCTCGCCGGAATGTAGCAGGCGATTGAGCCATATCCGGTCAGGGATCGAACGTCCGGGGCAGACGTTACGACGCGGCTGCTGGCTCGATGGGATTCTCGGAGACGACGTCGAACGAAAGGTCGACGCTGACATCGGCGTGCAGCTTGATCTTCACCTCGTGCTTGCCGAGGGTCTTGATCGGCTGGCCGAGATGGATGCGGCGCTTCTCGATCGTGATGCCAGCCGCGGTCAGCTTGTCGTGAATGTCATTGGCGGTGACCGCACCGAAAAGCTTGCCACCCTCGCCCGTCTTCACGGCGATCGCGACATTCGTCTTTTCGATCTGCTTGGCCAGCGCCTGGGCGCCTTCGAGTTCCTTGGCCTCGCGGAGACCGCGGGCTTTCTTGAGGGCCTCGACCTGCTTGCGGTTGGCCACGGTAACCGGCACCGCTTTGCCCTGGGGCAGGAGGAAATTGCGCGCATAACCGGCGCGGACTTTGACTTGATCGCCTTCGGCACCGAGGCCGTCGACTGGTTGGAGGAGGAGCACTTCGCTGTTAGCCATGATCGGAATGAGTTGGTTGTTTTTTTGAAATTAGCCCGGCCGCTGTTCGCTGTTTGTTTGGAAGTTTGGCCGTTTGGAATTTTGAGATTTTTCCCGGTCAGTTAGAACGGTACATCTTCATCGAGATTCTCCTGCGAGGCAGGAGCCGCGGGACGGGTGTTGCCGCCGGCGCGCGGAGCCGGGGAATTGTAGCGGGGAGCGGCGTCTCCGCCACCACCCTCGCCACCGCCTTCGGCGCGACCGGTGCCGAGGAACTGGAAGTTGTCGCACACCACTTTCATGCGGCTGCGTTTTTCCTTCGTGTTTTTGTCCTCCCACTGGTCGAGGCGCAGACGGCCTTCGACGAAAAGCGGGCGACCCTTGGTGCAGTACTTGGCGATGTTCTCGCCGGACTTGCCCCAGGCCTCGATGTCCACGTAGGTCACTTCTTCGCGATCTGCCCCTGCTTCGTCACGAAACTTGCGGTTCACGGCCAGGCTGAACTGACAAATGGCGGTGCCTTTCGGCGTGACCCGCAATTCGGGGTCACGCGTCAGGTTGCCGATAAGCATTACTTTGTTGAGATTGGCCATGGCGGTGGGGGCGCGGAAACGCGTTAAGCGTTCTCGACGACGGCGCGATAGACGGTCTCGTTGAGGCGCAGGCGCTCGTGCAATTGCGACGGGGCGGCCGACGGGGCGGCGAAGTTCACCTGCACGTACACGCCGGCGGGAAACTTGTCGTCCGTCTTGCGCGCGAAGTCGCGGCGGCCGAAGTTCTCGACGCCGGTCACTTCGCCCTGCACGGCGGCGATTTCTTTCTTCACGCCGTCGATGATTTGCTCGACGGAGTCTTCCTTGCCGCGGTTGTCGAGGATGAAGGTGGCTTTGTAGTTACGCTTGTTCTGGCTCATGGTGGTCTCGGCGATTGAGGAGGTTCATGGCGTCGGCCGGCCCGCGGGTGATGAGCAGGTTGAGGCCGTCCACGAAGGTTTTTAGTTTTTGATCTATAAGATGGTTTTGTTCGTTTGAAAACTTTCCAAGCACGAAGTCCTTGATGTCCATGTCCGCGGGTCGCGGGGCGCCGATGCCGAGCCGGTAGCGGATGAATCCGTTGCCGAGATGCTCAAGCAGGCTCGCGATGCCGTTGTGGCCGCCGGCGCTGCCGGAGACCGATACCTTCACGCGGCCCGTCTCGATCGTGAGATCGTCGTAGGCCACGATCAGCGCGTCGACCGGGACCTTGTGAAAATCGAGCAGCGCGCGAAGGGCGCGACCACTGTCATTCATATAGGTCTGCGGTTTGACGAGCAACCGGGTGACGCCGGGGCGGACTTCCCAACGCGCGATTTCGGACTCGAAGCGGGATTCTGATTTCCACTTGAGGCCCTTCGCCGAAGCCAGCGCATCAACCAGGACAAAGCCCAGGTTGTGGCGGGTGGCGGCGTATTCTCGCCCGGGGTTGCCCAGTCCAGCGATCAGCGTGACGGACATGACTCAAAGAACAATGTGCAAAACGGGCCGCCCGCGAACGGGCGACCCGTGAGAGAAACTTACTTCTTGGCGGGAGCAGCGGGCTTCGCGCCGGCGGCAGGAGCGGCGGCCTTCGCATCGCCCGGTTTCGCACCGGCGGCGGGAGCGGCAGCTTTCGCATCGCCCGCGGCAGGAGCGGCGGCACCCGCGGCCGGGGCAGCGGCGCCGGCGGCAGGAGCGGCAGCAGCACCTTCGGCCGGAGTGGCGGCCACGGCCGCGACTTCTTCCGCTGGTGGCTCGACGCAGAGCACGACGGTCTGGTTCTTGTCGTCGAGATACTCAACGCCGGCAATCGGCTTGAGTTCGCTCACGTGAATGGATTCGCCCACCTTGAGCTCGGATACGTCGAGGTCGATGACTGCCGGGAGATCCTTCGGCAGGCAGCGGATGCGCAGGCGGTGCGTGGCGGTTTCAAGGATACCGCCCTCGGTCTTGACGCCGTAGGCTTCGCCGACGACGCGGATGGCGACATTGATGACCATCTTCTCGTTTTCCTTCACTTCCTGAAGGTCGAGGTGGAGATACTTGTCGGTGATGGGATCGCGCTGAACTTCCTGCAAAAAGGAAAGCGCGGTGGCGCCGGCATCGCGCTTCAGCTCGATCAAGGCGGCGCGTCCGGAAATTTCCTTCAGGAGTTTGACGAATTCCGGCGCATTGACGGCCAGATTTTCGGGCTTCGTGTGCTTGCCGTAGAGAATCGCGGGGATCTTCTCGGCTTTGCGGAGACGGCGTGAAGCACTGCGGCCGGTGCCTTCACGATTCGTGACAGTAAGAGCGTATTTTTTCATGGTTTCGTTCCCCCTGTGACTCCGGAATTGGAGGCAGGCGTAATGGAAAAGGGACCCGAGTTGAGGGAGTGCCGCGCAGCGACGCAACTAAAACTTAACACTGCCCCAAAAAAACTCCTATTTTTACGGGAGACAGGGATTGACAAGGCCAGTTGGGAGTCTCTTTTTTGCCCCCTCTGTTAGTGACATTGCCTGGTAGCTCAGTGGTAGAGCAGGTGACTGTTAATCACTTGGTCGCTGGTTCGATCCCAGCCCGGGCAGCCATTCGCGAAGCGAATGGCTCCGAGCCTGTCGAGGGGCTCTTTTTAATGGTGTATCGTGACTTAATCACATTTTCCCTCTGACGATCCGCTCTCCATGAACGTGTTAATTAGCGAAATGCGGCGAATGCCTCCGAACGTCTCCAAGGGCGCCGCGGCAGTTTACATTCTGAGACTGAAATCAGGCGGCATTTACATCGGTGCTTCCACGGATCTCGAACAACGCCTTAAAGACCATATTTCAGGCCAAGCCGGCCGCACTACCCTACTCGATCCACCCACTCTATTGGCTCGCGTCGAGGTCCACGCCACATTTGCCGAGGCTCGAGCTCGAGAAGCACAACTGAAGCGCTGGTCCCGGGCTAAAAAAGAGGCGCTGATTCTTGGTAACGTGGATCGTCTACGTTGTCTCAGTCTATCGCGAGCAGTGACCAAGTGATTAACAGTCACATGGTCAGAGCTTCGATTCCTATCTGCCCACAATTTTCCAGCCAACGACTTACCCTCGTTGGCTTTTTTGTGCTTATCCCGTCTGAGCCAATGCAGGGCCTGTCATACGTTCAATGGAATCGTCAAATAACGTCTGGCTTAGCCACCAGCGGCAATCTTTCGACCAGAAATCCCATGGACTCCAAGTCCTCCGCAAGCTGCGCAGCTACCGATTTTGAAGTGGCAGTTACCGCAGGTCGGCGGCCCGCGAGGCAGTCCTCGATGATTTGCTTCGCGGCTAGCAACCCAATCCCCAAACGATCGCGTAGCAGTTTGACGGCAGCCATGACGTCGACTTCGCGACTGCGCCCCGCCAGACGAATTCCTGGGCCTGGCTGAAAATGTGGGTCACCGTGCTTCTCGTAGTTCTCGATATAGTGCTCGCTCGTGAAAGCCGTTCCCAAACCCAAAATCCGCCCCGACTCCCGCTCCACGATGAACGGGGCGTTGCCCACCATCGCATATCGGAAATCGTTCGTTTCATACCAAAGTTTGGAGGTATAGAAAAAGACCCATCCCCACTCTTTTTCCACCGTCGCCGAATCGACGAGAATCAACGAGTCTTCAACTGCTATATCAGAGCCCTGTGAAGCGATTTTCTCGCGGGCAATCCGATAAGCTTCGTCGCGGGTGATCATCACGAGCTTGCCTCTCCCCCGAAAAGCCGACCAAAAAACCCCGCCTTCGGTGCGGATCGAGACATCACCATAAACTGACCTCCTACGAGAAGATCACACTCCTCGTCGTGCTTAAATCCAACGATTGTCTGCGCCACTTTCAACGGAATCTCGAAAATGAAATCTACATCCGCGCTATCGCCACCTTCAGCCGCCTGCGCTTCCTCCATTTTCTTCCGAATCGCAGGAAAACATTCCGGCAGGAGCCCATCAGTATCAAGCCCCTTCGGTCCGTCTACGCCTTCGTGGGATATCCACCACTTGCGCTTTCCGCCAGACCACATTTCCACGGACGACGCCATTACATGCTCCTCCACGAGGCAAAGAATCACATCCTGATTGACGGAAATATTTCCAAGATCCTTTGGGCTAAGAAATGGGCATGCGTACTCGTTATACCACTAGAGTCGCCAGCCATTCTTTAGCTTGGCGCTCGCGATCTGCGACTCAGGAAATTCTTCGACCTGACCAGTAGGTGTCAGCCCGAGCTGCTGAAAAAATCGATCCGTCCTTTCTTCAAGCACCGCACACCATGAAATGGCATAACCCATAGTATTTTTGAATCTGTATGATCAGATAACCCGGAGCCAATCAATCCGAAGCTCGCGACACAGCCATTGCAAGGCGTCAACGGTGAGATCCTCAAGCAATCGGTCCGCTGGCTCAATACACTCGCGCAATCGCCACCCGACAACATCTTCGAACTGAACCAAAGTGATTTGCCGGACGCGGCACTCCTCATGGATTCTCTGCACCAATTCGGTTGTAGAAATCGACGGACCGCTGGCCAGGCCGCCAAATAGATCCGTCGGTCGCACTTGAAGGATTCGACAAAATAACTGCACCGATCGAGGAGAGTGACAGGAAGTCAGCTCATTCTCGTATGCCTCAATATCCCAAATCTCCGCGCTCGAAACACCGCTCTGTTTGGCGATTTCCTCTGGCGACAATCCAAGCCGCTCACGCTCTGCTCGGAAACGAATATGTGGTGCGAGCGTATTCACCCTTCACTTCTATTTTTTGCCTTTAAAGCCCATTTGGCGCCAAAATCGGAGACCGATACTCGTGTAATCTTCCCCACTGAGTAATCCGAGAGCATTTCCTCTGTGATGACTCCCTCAGGCAAAATGCCAAAGCTATCCGCGGCGTGCGCCTGGTCATACTTTAAAACAGAGCCGTCGGGCAGAATGTGAACGGAACGCACAACAAAACCATCGTCGGCGATTTCCCAGAAGTCATCGACTGTCACCTCGATTCCGACGGTATTGCCGATGGATTGATATCGAGCGTATCTCATCAAGTGTACTCGAGTCCGTCTACCAAAGGAGCAGCCAATGACGCTGGAGCATTTTTGCATTTGGATTGGTTGAAGTGCTTAACCAGCGACTGCACCCGGCTAGACCTTCTGATTCGATACCGTCTGGCACTTACGAAGGTTCTCTTCCCGGATACGTCTGTGCTTCCACCAATACCACTTGCTCAAGAATGGGCGCCTAATCCTATTCCATAAAATCCGAGTTTTCGACGGTCGCTTCAAACCAAACCCCGTTGTTCCAAGTTCTATAGGGAACGGGGGGATAGGCTGGCCCGACAGAAACGCGCCGATCAAACCCATCAACTCCAGTTGATAAATGACACAATTACAGAACCTCTTCATCGCCAAATCCGAGAGACGCATGAAAAGCTCCTGATCCACATTGCAGGTCTTATACTTAGCATTTGTCCCATCAAAATCGCCAAGGAACTCCTTAGGTGATTCTTCGCCAAACTGAACAATCATACGGACGCGACCAGCGTCGGAATCGCGAATCATATTCTGGAGCAGAACACGCATGTCGTAGCCCACACATTGATTTCATCCACGAGGGTCGCAAGCCTGCTCTGCCCCGAACGATCACAAGACTTTCCCCCAGGTAAACTCAAAATGCGTTTTAGCCTTAGTCCAAAGATGTGTACTGCCACAGATCCTCAACCGTACCGTAGATGTCAGCGTTATCACTGATAACGAGCGCAGAGTCCTCAATAGGGATCGGCATCTTCGAGATTCCCGCCAACAATTGACGAAGCGACGGCGAATCAGACGTGAGCGCTTCGGAACGACAGTAGACGGCAATCAACTGCCGATCCCCGTAGCGAACCACGCGCCCGCGCAAGAATCCGCCGTAGTCTGGTTCGTCTTTTAAGATGTGTTCGAAACCTTTCGGGGGATTTGCTCGATGGCTGGTACGTGCGTCATGAAATCGACCGTCTGGGTAAATCCAAAACACCAGCTCCGGTGTGCCATGAGTGAGATCACGAATCGCATTTCTCCGGCCGCGAAAATCTTCCGCGAGAAAACTGAACGTCTTCGCGGCATCCTCTCTTGTTACCGAGCCAACCGTAATCATCGCATTTATTTCGCCTGAACCGGCTCTGCTTTCGCGTAAAATTCTTTTGGAGCGGTTTCGAAATACTTGAACAATGCTGGGCAAAGCCAACCTTCGATTCCGAAGCTCGGGGAGAAATACCAATTGCCGCCCATTTCTTCCCTTCTCCACTCCAGCTTTGCCACGTAGCCAGGAAACGGACTTGGCGAGAAGATCAGACGAAATCCTTGTTCTGCGTTAGGAATCGCCGCGACCATTCGTTCAATCATGTCGTCGATGCCAAACACGAAAGGCTCACGCACAAGCCCGACGCTATCGTCATCGAAGACCCATGATCCTTGATACTTGTAAGGGCGTAAAATGTAGAGGGAATTTGTGCTCATTTTCTCAGCGACCAGGTGTCTCTTTGTTTCGTTTCCTTCGATGCCTCTATAATTGTGCCCTTGGGATTTGAAAGGAAGCGAAACGCCCGGTGATTTTTCAATACCTCGAATACTGCCTCAAAGTTAGCCGGGACAACCTCGCGAGTGGAATCAATGAGCAGATCGCAACCAGCTTCTTTCGCCAACTCGACAAACTGACGCAACAAATCCACCGGGTCGCAATTTGGCGCGTAGCGAATACCAATATCCGCCACTTTCCCATTCTCACGGAAAACCCGGATATCTGAACCCCAGTCGTCGAGCGAACCATACTCTTCGACTTCTCCCCAGCGATCCATTTTAGGCCGCATTCCGCGCAGTTTATTTACCACGTCCTGCGATACGGTATGATTGATCAGCAGCCAGCCCGTGCGCTCACCAGCTGAATTGCGCACTACATTACCCCCAATCGGAATCAGATGAAATTTGAAGTGATGTGCGCCCATATGTCATCGATTTGGCTTAATCAAGGTCATGGCTCCAAACCACGGCGCTGCATCACACGTACAGTAAATCCACCAAAGGTCCGACCACCTTGGCGGTATACCCAGTCAGTGATATTCTCCAACGACACCGACACCCAGTCTCCCTTATTGTATTCAGGGATAGATTGAGGTTCACTGGAGAGCGTTCCAACGACCTGGTCGTTTTCGAAGCCAGCGTCTTCGATCCACATGTGCTCGATCTTATGCGTGATCGCGCTCTCAAACTTCCCTTTGACTAACGAACCTTCAATGAGAGGAATAAGTCGTCGAGCATCCTCATCGAGCGCGCGCTGAAATTCCGGAATTCGCCGCCGAGCTTCTTCTATCGCAGCATTCATTTCTGGGTCATCGCCTGAAAATTGGGGCATGTTGAGTGCGACTTTTGTTGAAATCGATGCCATCACAGTTGGTTAAAGACCATCGAATTCCAATGCATATGATCGCGTCGGATTATCTGGAATCAACTAGATTGCTCAGGCTGGTTTCGTAGAAAGCCTCCAACTCATTTACTCTATGCTCAGTCATATCTGCGTAGCTTGTATTAGCGATCAGAGGCTGAATGCTGCCGCCTTCGGAAAATCCAGCGCGAAAGGAAACCTCGCTAGTGCAAAGTTTGCTCCAGCGCATTTTTGACTCGGAAAAATCCTTTCGGTGGTCTGCGGTCAGTTTGATTTCAATTTTCTTTTCAACAGTGGCCAACCGACGATCCCAATACTCAGCAATTTTTGAGGAAGCCTCGTTCATGTCCGCCTGAGTCATTGCTTTTTCCAAATCGCGAGAAAGACGGATCAGCTCGGCTTTCCGTACCGCTGCGACAGAGATTTGGTCGGGTGCCGATAAAAGAATATTCTCGGATGAAAGCTCGATCGCTCTTTCCGACTCTCCCCGCTTCCGGTCATACAGATACAGACCAAGTTTCACTTTGATCGAGAACGTTGCCGGTTCGTTTGGTTTGGCATACGATGCAAGCGTGAGAAAACGCTGAAAGTTATCGGGAGCGAATGGCATTGCGGCGCCATGAGCCGCTTCCCCTTTCAGGACTGCGACCCCCGAAACAGGAGCGCTTACTTCAAAACTCCAATCGTTTGGAATATGCACCGTCTCGAAACTCGCCCCAGTGACCTCAACCTCAATTGAAGCGATGCGCTCTCCCTCGTTGGGGCGCACGTTCTGCAAACTCACCTCCCGCACCTGTGCAGGCCGAATCGGTTCATCGTTTGCTGCAAACGCGACACTGCAGAAAACCAAAAATACGAATAACGACTTCATCTTTTTATTGATTGGCTGAAATTTTAGGCGGTCCATACAGACGAGCGGACTAAATTTTATGCGGATCATCAGCGAAATTTGAATCTTGAGGGCCCGCAAAAAGTAAGGGCTTCGTCGTGATTTATTCAAACTCTTCCGCAATCAACTCGTGCCGATTCGATAAACGCAATCACTTCAACTTCGTCGAACAACACCACGCGTGCGTTGATTTTATGGCGGGTGATCTTGCCGGCGTCAGCCCAGCGGAAAATTGTTCGCGGGCAGATGCCGAGACGTTCGGCGACGGAACGTGCTTTGCTGAATTTGCGGCCCCTACCCTGTCGCGTTGAGGATCCGGTATAGTGAGGATATTTTTGTGGTCGTCATGACTGCACTTTTGCGGGGATCCCGGATTGACCTCGTGTCATCGCGCGATAACCGTGTTCCCATGCTGGCTCGCACGTCCGTGTTGGTCCTCTTGGCGGGAATCTGTTGTGCAGGAGCGGAGCCGCCCAAACCCAGGCCCCGGTTGCCGCCGGCGGCGGTGATCGAAGTGAAACGAGAAGGGGTCCAACCCGCACTTGATGCCGGGTCGGCGCTTGATTTCCGTTCCTTCGAGGATTTTCTTCAGGCGAAGGCGCGGCGACCGGTTGGGTTGGAAGCGGTCCCCGAAGTCATGGCGGCCCGGTCGAAGGTGGTCCTCGCGGAGCAGACAGCGCCGGCCCCCAAAGACTCTTCGCCCACGCCGTCGCGAACGGATGCAATCGACGGCGAGATCCTGGTGCTGCCGAAGATGGAGGTCACCACGGGGAAGATGACGAAACTGAAGGATCAGTTGGCGGCGCTGGATGCGAATCAATCGTGGGAGGCGAGATCTGCGGAAGCGTGGGACAATGCGACCGCAGTGGACGCCATCTTGAATCCCCCGTTCTTGAAGTTGGGCGACTACTCCGCAAAGGGACGCGCCGCTGCAGCCCGGCGACGGGTCGATATGTTGAATTGGGTGAGAATCCTCACGATCTCGCTTGCGGAAGCGAAGACCCCCGCGGACGAGGCCCGCATCCAGGCTGATATCGAAGGCATCAAGTACATCATGAGAATGTCGCCGTAGTATTGGGTGGACAGTCTGTACGAGCTTTCATATACTTCGAAGAAATAACCCAAAACACTAGCTCCGGCGTGCCATGGGTAAGATCACGAATGGCATTTCTTCTGCCGCGAAAATCTTCCGCGAGGAAACTAAACGTCTTCGCGGCATCCTTTCTTGTTACCGAGCCAACCGTAATCATCGCATTTATTTCGCCTGAACCGGTTCTGCTTTCGCGTAAAACTCTTTGGGAGCTGTTTCGAAGTATTTGAAAAGCGCGGGGCAAAGCCATCCTTCGATTCCGAAGCTCGGTGAGAAATACCAATTGCCGCCCATTTCTTCCCTCCGCCATTCCAGTTTGGCCAGGTATCCGGGGAATGGATTTGGAGAGAATATCAGACGAAAGCCTTGTTCCGCATTCGGAATCGCCGCGACCATTCGTTCAATCATGTCGTCGATGCCAAACACGAAAGGCTCACGCACCAGTCCCACGCTGTCATCGTCGAAGACCCATGATCCTTGATACTTGTAAGGGCGTAAAACGTAGAGGGAATTTGAACTCATCTTTGTTACGGATTATCCGAACAATGTCTCGGAATGGATAAGATGTGATTTCACTTCGGTATCATATAAATACCCCGGGCATCGAGAATCGCTGAACAATCTCACGACGTTTCAGGTCGATCCGATGGACCGCGTATTGCATATTCATTCCGTCCTTGGAATTGATCCCGGCAACCACATCAATTTTGGATTCGTCGGGGTTAACGTGAAGAATACGGGAAATCCACGATCCCTTGGTTCCGGTCATCGCATCGAGATCCTTTTCAGTGACTAGTATCTGCTCCTGTCGCGAATTGAGAGAAAAACTATTTAACGATGCCCAGTATCCTCCGAATGATTTATGGCCATCCGGTTTCCGCCAATGCATGACGGAATAATATGCAGTTTCCGAAGAGATCGCAACGACACAAGAAGTGAGGGAATGGTTTTCCTCGGCCACCGGAATCATGGAGTACTTCTCCTCTCCCGAGCGTCGCCAAAAAATGCGGTCTACATGTGGGTCCTGCTTTCGGTGGAAAACCGCGACCCCGGCATTCCCAGAAGGCGCATATAGAAAATCTTTAAAATGGTATGACTCGGGTATTCCGAGTTCCTGAAACGTTGCATGACCAGTGCTCAACACGGGAACGATTTAAACAGTCACCGAACAAGGGCCAACATCTAACCTACAATGTGACGCATAAAAGCAAACCGAGGGATGGGCGGCGACAAACTCGGGTAGCCGTTACAAGGTTTTCAGCCTTCCGCTAACTTTTATTTGCGCGCTTAAAAGCCTCCTGAACAACGCCGACGCACTCGCTCACTGATATCGTGAACACCCCCGCCTTACCGGCGTCGTAGGCATCACGCCAGGTACGGTAGCCCTTTTGCCAATTCTCCTCGGGAATTCCTTTGTCGATTTTTGCCTTCAACGAGTCCCGGACCGATGAACCCTTGATTGGCAGATGCCCTGCGCTGTTCGAGTATCCATGAGGTGCGGAAGGATTCGGAATCTTCAGTCCATAAATCGAAATATGGATGACTTCGCCGATTTTGGGTAAAGTCTCAATTTTTCGGATTACCAAGAACGAATTCTCCTCACCCGCTCTCGTGGCGTATGACCAGCACTCGCCCTCTTTCAGTACGATGTCGCCAGCGACGGCAGACGTCGCGAATCCAAGTAATGCGAGAAATTTGATGAACAGATTTTTCATTTTGGGTGCTCCATAAACGCAATCACTTCCATACTATCGAACAATCCTGGACTTTTGTCTGAGTGCGTATCTTGCGAATCAAGGGCTTTGAACCGAGTCTGACGATGCGTCGGGCCGAAGAAAATCATCGAGATCGGAAGTAACGTGAAAGTCCTCGAGCTTGTCGTTTTCACGGGCGGTCAAGAGACCAAGTTTGACTAGATGAAACACGCAGTCTCCGAAACTCCTCGAAGAGGATATACCAAGAGCGATCAGCCATTCCCGGGCATTCTCTCCAAAGACACTCATCGCAGCCGCTCGTCCTACCAACAATAGCTCAGGCGCGGACACGTGCTTGATTTCTAACGACGCTCCGTATGCAGAGTCCCGAGCAAATCGAAGGCAGCGGCTCAGGTAGAGGTATGCAAGGCAGTCCTTTTGGGAAAGGGCCGGAAACTTGGACAAAAAATCGGAAATCCATTTCTGCTCAAAATCCGCGGCAGAAAATTCCCCCACTCCCTCCAAAACAATTTTAACTGTGGGAGGTGCGGTGATGGGATCATCTCCTTTAGGCCCCAGTTCAGCATTCGCCGCTGGATCCGGAGCAACACACTCTTGTACCGCCTTCCTCGCCGCCAAAAGTTCCACCGCTTGATTTTTCAACGCCTTGTAACCCAGGCCTGATTTTCCCGCGAGGAGACCGAGCAGCAGATGCTCGGTCCCAAAGTAGCCATTCCCCAATCCTTTCGCTTCCCGGTATCCGTATTTCCGGAGAACTTGCTTCGCGACCGGCATGTAAGGGATCATCGGCAGTCGTTCCTGTTTCGAGCCAACCGTCATGGAACGTTCGAGATCTCCACGTAGCCGGGGCAGATCGACTTCAAGTCGATTTAAAGCACAAAATCCCACGCCTTCCTCAAGATCCAGGAGGCCTAGCAGCAAGTGCTCTGTTCCCACGTAGCGGTGACAATGATCATCCGCCGCCTTCCTCGCCAATTTCAGCAACTGCTGCATGCGTGGCGTGAAATTATCGAGGGGATTTGGCCCTCTTTTGAAAACGCCAGATAGCCACTTTATCAAAGTCATAACTTGGTGATCACCGTTCGGGATTATCGAGAAGTATCATAAACAGTCTTACCGAATAGAATTTATCCGATTCAGGCCATTGGTAGTTCGCCAGACAGTTTTGGATTTCCGGGCACGTTTCATTGTTCAACAATGCTTCGCTGATGCTTTCGCTGCCCTTAAGCTCCGCATGATACAATCGCAACCAGTGTGTGCCCGGTTCGAGGCGCAGTGCTTTGATGGGTTGCTCCAGCGATAGAAACCAGTCGTTTCCCACTTTCTCAAAATCAGTCGGAACTGCGGCCCTGCGGGTGATTGGCCCGAGAAAAACTCGTCGGCTGATGCCATTGATAACCCAGTTTTCCAAATCACAATGAGAGCACATCCGACCTGAAAACGCGGCATAGATAACATGGAACGAGCCTTCGCAAAATGCTTGAATGGCATTAAGTATTGCCGCCCGGCGTGAGGCGCCGAACCCCACCGTTGATTCCAGTAAATTGGGATTCCTCGGAGTTTTCACCTCCACATCCAATTGCACGGTGAACAGAGTCGGATTCTTTTCCTGCACCACTATTCTCGCCTGAGCCGTCAAACATCCTGAGTCCGCAACAATCCAGCCGCCGATCACCTTTGCGGGCATTCCGTGACCTCGAAACAAATCAGCAAATGCGACGGTCACGTCCTCCGATGACTCCAACGCCACTGGAACCGTCTTTCTCCGAAATAGTTTTTTGAGTCGGTCAAACATGAGATTTAATCATTCTGAATTCTGATGGCCCACAGAAAGCAAAGAGGCCGTTCAGATTTATTCAAACTCTTCCGCAAACCGGCAATCGTCCCGCGCCGACTTTGCCCGAAGTAGATATGTGTCTCGCGAAGGATTTTAAGTAAGCGTCCGAGCGGAGACCACCTAGTCTGAGGAACTTCGAGGTGTTAGAGTGGATGAATGGGAACGACACAGGCGATGTTGGTGGAGACCGGGGACAAGCGGGACGGGCGTGGACATCGGATAGCGACGTTGGGGCGGCGGGCCGAGCTGGTGGCGCAATATCGGCAGAGCGGTTTAACGATGGCGGGATTTGCCCGGCGGGAGAGTCTGGCGTACTCGACGTTTGCGGGCTGGGTGATCAAAAGCGAGCGCGCGGCGGCGGGTGGTCGGAGCGTGTCGGCACCGGTGCGGTTTGCGCAGGTGCGATTGCCGCCCTCGACTCCCGCCGCTGGTCTCGAGGTGAGATTGCCCGACGGCACGGTGCTGCGCGGCGGCAGTGCGACAGAACTGGCCTTACTGGTGCGAGCATTGAGGGCGTGAGCGATGTTGGCTTTTCCTGCCGCGATAAAAATCTTTGTGGCGATCGAGCCCTTGGACATGCGCAAGCAGTTCAACGGACTGTGGTCGGCCGCGCAGGAAAAACTGCACGAGGATCCGCGCAGCGGTGCCGTCTTCTGTTTTATCAACAAGGACCGCACGCGATTGAAGCTCCTGTATTGGGACGGCACGGGCGTGTGGGTCCTGGCGAAGCGATTGGAGAAAGGTCGGTTTTCGTGGCCGGCACCGAGTGCTGCGCAAACCAAACTCTCGCTCGCGCCGGAGGCGCTGGCGCTGTTGATCGGCGGCATCGAACTCAAACACGGTTCGCTCAAACCGTGGTACGAACGCTGAGGAAAAAATAGTTGCTCGACGGTGGAACTCTGACGACACGGTGTTGACTGAACGCGCGCGATGAGCGCCGACATTCCCATGCACCGTTTGGAAAAAGAGAACGATGCGCTGCGCGAGGAAAATGCGGTCCTGCGCACGAAGATCGCGTGGCTGCAGCACCAACTCTTTGGTCCGGGCAAAAGTGAAAAGCTGGATCGCTCGCAGTTGCTGCTCAAACTGGGCGAACTGGAAAAACTCGCCGCCCAGGCCCAGTCGGTGGAGACGATCACCTACGAACGCACCAGGGGACCGAAGGCGCCGCGCGTGCTGCCGGCGGAAACGTTTGCCAAGTTGCCCGTGAAGGAAACCATCGTGATCGAGCCGCCGGCGGTGCAGGCCGATCCGACTGTTTACGAAAAGATCGGTGAGGAGCGCACGTTTGAGGTCGATGTGACCCCGCCCAAGCTCTTTAAACGCGAGTTCATCCGCCCGAAGTACCGGCACCGGTTGGATCGCAACCGGCCTCCGGTTGTGGCGCCGGCACCCGCGCGGCCGGTGGCCGGCGGATACGCTTCGGCAGGGCTGCTCGCGTGGATCATGCTCTCGAAGTATGTCGATCATCAGCCGCTCTACCGCCTGGAGCAGATGTCGCAGCGCTGGGGTGCGACGCTCACGCGTCAGACGATGAGCGATTGGGTCGGATTGGCCGCCCAGTGGCTGGAGCCGGTCTACCGACACATGCATCAAGGATTGCTCAAGGGCGGTTATGTGCAAGCCGACGAAACGCCGGTGCGCTGCAACGATCCGGATGAAAAACACGGCGGCACCACTCAAGGTTACCTGTGGGTCGTGAGCCGACCCGGAGGCGATGTCGTCTTTGATTGGCGACTCTCCCGCCGGCATGGCGAACTCACCTCTTTGTTGGGCGAGTACCGTGGCATCCTTCAATCGGATGCCTACGAGGCTTACCCCGCCTTCGCGCGCGAGCACGCCGGCGTCGACTGGGTGGCGCTGTCGTTCGTGCAGCGCGCCGAAGACATTCACGAAGTG
>JBEHXD010000027.1:0-21423 GCA_048498875.1 Verrucomicrobiota bacterium | reverse complement strand
GATTTTCAGCTGGGTGACGTTTAACGAGACGTGGGGATTGTTCACGAAACAAGGGGACAAAAAGGTTTTTCTGCCTGAAACCCAGGACTGGGTGATTTCAATGTACCGGCTCGCCAAGCAGCTCGATGCGACCCGCCTAGTGGAGGACGATTCGCCATGTAATCACGACCACACGGAAACGGATCTCAATTCCTGGCACGATTACCGACCGGGCTACGAATGGCGCGCCGCGCTCGATCAAATCGATCGCGACACCTTTCCCGGATCGAAATGGAATTTTATCGGCGGTCGCGTGCAGGGCAACCAACCCATGTTCAACAGCGAGTGCGGCAACGTCTGGGGCTACGAAGGCAGCGCCGGTGATGTGGACTGGAGCTGGGACTATCACATCATGATGAATGAATTTCGCCGTCACCCGAAACTGGCCGGCTGGCTTTACACTGAGCACCACGACGTGATTAACGAATGGAACGGTTATTATCGTTTCGATCGCTCGGAAAAATTCGCCGGCATGAATGAGCTCGTGACCGGAATGAGCGTAAACGACCTTCACGGTCCCTTCTATCTCTCCACCGGCAGCGAGATTTGCCGCGACGTGAAACCGGGTGAAACAATCGAGGTGCCGATCTTCGCGTCATTTCTCACCGACCGTGCGCCCGGGAAGAATCTCGTGATCAAAACCGAACTCTACGGATGGAACACACTCGGCCAGCGGGAAAATTACCAGCAGATCGATTGGACCGTTCCGTTTGAACCGTGGATGGCGCGGGAACTCACTCCGCTCAAGTTGACCATGCCCGCCAAACCCGCCCTCGCGGTACTGGCGCTTCGCGTGGAAAACGAAGCCGGCGTGGTGTTGCACCGCAATTTTACGACGTTCCTTGTCGCGGATGGTCTGGCGCCACGTGATGAAAAACTAGCCCGTGCCGGCGGAGACGAACTTCGTGTCGTCCGTTTTGCGCCGAAAACATTCAGCAAGGCCCAGTGGTCGCAGAAGCAGTGGAATGTGCTCGATGGCCTGAAAGTGGACGGGGCCGGCCACGGTTATTTCGAGTATCGTCTGCCCTGGCCGGAAAACCTTGATCCCCGCTCGGTCAACGGCGCGTCCTTCGTTTTTGAAGCGTCGGCGAAACAACTTTTCGGCAAGGATCGCGAGGGCGCGGCCACGGGCGGCGACGATTTTATGCGGGGCAAGGGCACGCACGATCCCAGTTCGAATCCCAACTCCTATCCGATGACCGACACGATTCTGTTCCCAAGCCAGGTGCGCGTGCGGGTGAACGATATCGTTGCCGGCACCTACGATCTGCCGGACGATCCGGCCGATCACCGCGGGATTTTGTCGTGGCATGCCCAGCCGCGTGACAAAAAGCTGCGGGAAGCCGGCTCGTATGGCTATCTGATCCAGGCGACGCTGCCAGCGGCTGCGCTCGAAGCCGCGGCGCGTTCCAGGGAAATCGTATTGCGACTGGAAGTGGACGCCGCCCTTTCCGGTGGACTCGCGATTTATGGGGAACGTTTCGGTCGCTATCCGTTGGATCCAACCTTGGTGTTTGAGCTGAAGAAATAATTCAAGCGCTTCGCCCAGCCTCCTGCGCTGAAGGCAGGGCGGATTATCCCTAATCCGCCATTCAGGATGTTCGTGAATTACTGTTGCTCGCGAATGTCGAAGGCGCGTTAAGGATAACGCGCCCTACCGCGAACGTTCGGGAAAATCGATTTGATAAACAACCAGGGTCGGTTGTTTACCGCTTCACCAAGTGGGCGGTGAAGCCGCCCCGGGCGGCCAGAGCGAGTCCCGACAGCGAAGAATCTTTAGTCACGGTTTGGTTCGAGTGCGCAAAATCATGCGGGCTTGAGCCGTCGCTGATCAGATCCAGGGCATATTCACCTTTACCAAGGAAATTAAGCGGGACGGTAATGGTCTTCGTCGTCTTCTCCCCGTTGATGCCGGCCAGGAACCAGTCGTTGCCTTTTCGCCGGGCGAGAATGCAGAGCTCACCCGGAGCGCCGGCGACGTAGCGGGTTTCGTCCCATGCGGTCGGCACGATGCGAAGAAAATCCTGCACGAAGGCCGGCTGGGCACGGATGCTCTCCGCGCTGGAGACGAAATGCTGAATGCCGCTTTCGAAGACCACGGAAAGCGCCAGCTCGTGCGCGTTCGTGGTCTTGTGAGGTTTCTGGTGGGCGGGATCGCCAAAAATCATCGGCGTGTAGTCCATGGGCCCGACCGCGTTGCGGGTGAACGCGTAGATGGTGTTCAGGGTCTGAGCGTCCTCGGCAAACAGCTCGTCCCAATATTGCTCGGCGCCGGCCACGCCTTCCATGGTGAGAAGGTTGGGATAGGTGCGGGACCAGCCGCGCGGGGCGGTGGCGCCGTGGAAATCGATCAACAGATGATGACGCGCCGCGTCGCGCATGATGTCATGGTAGAGAGCAATGACGTATTGTTTGTCGCTCTGCATGAAATCCACCTTGATGCCCTTGATGCCGAGGGCGGCGATGCGCGCCATCTCCGCGTCGCGTACGAGCGGATCATCCATTTTGTTCTCGGGACCGGCGTCGGGTACCTGGTTGTGTTTGCCGCCGGAGTTGTACCACAGAATCAGGCCGACATTTTTCTTCTTTGCGTACTCGACCAGCTGGTTGATGTCTCCGCCGTTTTTCATCTGATGCCAGCCGAGATCGATGAGCGAATATTCCCAGTGCAGATCGTGCGCGAGGTCGATGTAGGTTTGTTGTTTCCTGAAGTCGGAGGGACTCGACATGTCGCTCCACCAGCTCCACGCGGCGCGACCGGGTTTGATCCACGAAGTGTCAGTCACGGTGCTCGGGGCGGAAAGGTTGTTCACCCAATCCGATTCCACGATCGCGCCGGGCGTGTCGCCTACGATGATGGCCCGCCAGGCGGAAACCCATGGCAGCGGAATGAACGCTGCCTGAGGCGCGACGCCGTAGGTTTCCGGCTCTTCAGGCAGGCGGACGCGATAAAGTCCGTCGGTGGCTTCCGGCTGAAGATGTGAGGCAAAATTATTTGCATCGAGGCCGGCCTCCGTCACGAGGATCCACTGGCCGTGGGTGTTGAAAAGAGCGGGCAGCGCCCAGCCTTCGGGAGCCGGGGCGGCGGAACCGATCGGAATGCCGTTGCGGTAGCGGCTTTCGTAGCCGGGAGCCCAGGTCGCGACCTTGTCGTAGGGCTGCAACCACACGCGACCGTCGGTGGGAAGTTTGAAGCCGGTGGCATCGTGTGTGATCTGGCGGAGCTGATGACTTTCCCCCGGGAAACCATAGCGAAACGCGACACCGTCGGCCGCGGCGCGGACAGTGAGGGTCAGGACGTGATCGAGTTTGCTGTGGAGAACAAAGGTACGCTCGAGGGCTCGTTGGTGGATGAGCGAGTGCTTGCCGGCGATCATCGGGTAAGTCTCATCGATCTTGCGCGGAGCAGAAGAGGAAATGAAAGTCAGGTCTTTGACGAAATCGTCATCCGTGCGGGTGAGCCCCAAGGGTGACGATTCCACGATCGGAACAGTCGTTTTCGTGGGCGAGAGCCGGTCGATGCGGTAGCTGGCGTTCCCTTTCTCCACGCTCAGGGTGAAGCGCAGGGTGCCTTCCTCGTTGGTGAGGCTGAGTGCGTCAGCCGGAGTTCCGGCTTGGGCATGAAGCGATACGCAGGTACCGAATGAAACAAGGAGAAGCAGTCGCCTGAGGGGGCAGGGACGGATCAGCAGGGAAATCATCCTCGTTGAACAGCAGGTGGTGCTCGTCCAGGCAAGCAACCCGCCGTGCACTCGTTATGAATCGCGGCCCCCGACTGTTTTTTCCCGCCGGCTGGCTTCAGGAATTTACCGAAACGTAAGTGCAGACGGTCGAAGGAGGGGGGCCCGCCTGGTTTGTTTGCACCAAGGACACAAGCTGCTCCACCGCGCGGCGGCCGACTTCCGTGTAGTCCGGACAGATTCCCGGGCGGCTGGCACCAGGAGCGTCGAATACGCAGGGTTGTACCGGCGTGCCGCTCAGAAGCTGACTGAGAAGCCCGGTCAAATTTGAAGCATGGAAAATCACCTGGGGTTGGTGGGCCTCAAGCCACCGCTTGAATTGCGCTTTTGATTTCCGGTCGGGAGCGAGAGTGAAGACGGGAATGGAATCCGCCTGGGGATGGCGCATCTGTTCCAGCAAAAACCCCGCAATCGCCCGGTCCTCGGTGACAGCCTCGGCGTCGTGCGAACGGAGAATCGCCATGCGCTGCTGGCCATGCACCCACGCCTGACGCCATAGGAGTCGCGTAGCCTCCCGGTAGTCCGGGGTCACGCGATACACCGGCATGGCCAGTTGCAGGGAGTCGATGGCGACGGTGCAATTGCGGGCCCAGTTGAAATCGACGAAATCGGCGTTGCCCCGCACGCCGAACAGCAGGAGCGCGCGCAGACCGCGGGCATCCAGTACGCCTTCCAGCCGTCGTGGATTGGGCTGGCCTGGTCCGCAAAAAAAGAAATTCAACTGGCAATGGAGCCGGGCGGCAGCCTCGAGCGCGCCGGTGCGCGCGGCCGCGTGGCGGGGCGAACCGGCGAGTTCTGCCAGTGACGAAAAATCGGAAATGGCGGCGAGCACGCGTGAGGCCCGCTGGGGCAGGATTTTCAGGCGGTGCCGGTTGAAGGCATCGAGCAAGGGATCCCGCTGGTAACCGATTTTTTTTGCGAGCACTTGGATTTTCGACCGCATTTCCCCCGACACACGCGGGCTGTTGCGCAGGGCCAGCGAGACCGTGGACGGGTGTACGTCACCGGCGAGGACCGCCACGTCGCGCATGGTGGCGCGCGGAGCGGATCCGGTCTTAGTTTTTTTGCTGGAGCGAGGGGCCGTCATGCCAGGTGCCTGCGACGTAGGAAGTCAGGGGTGGGCCGGGGAGCCGGCCGGCGGGGGTGTTGATGATGCTGCTGAGCAGCGAAACCGCGCGCTGTCCTACAAGATCGAAATTGGGGACGATGCCCGCCAGCTCGCGTTCACGCGGGGTGCAACAGAGGCAAATCAGGGCGATGCGGTTTCCCTCCGGATGTCCGGTCGCCACCACCATGCGTTTAATCGAACGCCAGTTGCACAGGATGGCGTCGACGCGATGGCGACGGGACCAATCGCGGAGCAACGGCACGATGATCCGGTCGGTTGCTCCCGGGGGAAAAAAAAGCGGGGGAATTTTCACCAGCCGGGGAAATTCGCGCTGCGCCACCAGCCAGCCGGAAAGATGAAGTCCGTCAGTGGCATCCTCGTCTTTTTCCCCCAGGGCAATTCCGATGCGCCGGTAACCATGCGCCTGGGCCTGGCGAAAACTGGTCATCACGCACGCCATCTGGTCGAAGGAAACGAAAGGCACTTGCGCGGGCACATGACGTGAATCGATTTTGACCGTGGGAATCTTCATCCAGTCCACCGCCGGCACTTCAAGCGTGGGATCCCAGGCTCCGATGATCACCCCGGCCGGGGCACTTTTCAAAATATGCGAAGCGAGTTTGTCGGGGAAAATACCCGTGGGACCAACCAACTGGGCATCCAGCCGGTAGCCCAGGATTTTCGCTTCACGCCGGGCACCCACCAGCAGTTGCTGGTGATGAGGCATCTGAAAAAAATCCCAATCGCGCCGGCCGCGGCCCAGATAGAGGATGGTGGGAGCATCGCCCGGTTTCCGCACCGGCCCGCGCTGCCGGCTCAAGGCGGAAAACACTTCGTTGCGTTGATAACCCAGCAGCTTGGCCGCGTTTTCAATTCGCTGGCGCGTGCCGGCGGCCACCGCCGGATGTCCGCGCAGGGCCATCGAGACAGTGGTGAAATGCAGGCCCACGATGCGCGCCACGTCCTTGATTGTTGTCTGCGTGAACATGCTGGTCCGGGCTGCACCGGAACAGTGCGCCGGTGGAGAGGCAAGCCATCTCCGGTGGGTGCGATCCGGAGTTTTTTCGTCCCGAGTGGGACCGCCCCCAGGTGCAGGGCGATTGATTGTAGTGACGGCAAGCAAGCGACGACGGACAAGATACATGCAAATTTCTAACGAGTGAACTAGACGACGCTTTCGCCTTTTCTTTGCATAGGGTTTTTTCCGGTCAGCTTTCACCTTCGCCCTTCGTGCAAGAAGTCACCTCACCCCAAAATTTCCCCGCACTTCGCACCGGCTGCCGAAGCGGGAATTTTCGGTTGCATGCATAAGGCAAAATCAGGCTTCCGGGTTTTGCTCGTTTTCCGGCGACCGTCGGAGGAAACGAGCGCCATGTTGCGCGGCGTGGCCAAATTCCAGCGGCTGCAGGATCAGTGGTCGGTGTTTGTGGATGACGACACCGGTTTCGAGGGCAGATCGGAACAATTGTGGAACCAGCCATGGGACGGCGTGATCAGCGCGCACACCACTCCCAGTCTGGTGAAGACCTGCCTGGACCGGAAAGTACCGCTGGTGGATCTGACCGATGGGCCGGTTTTTGTCGGAATCCCTAAGGTGCGGCCGGACAACACGGCGGTCGGTCATTTGGGCGCGGAGGATTTTGTTGAGCGCGGTTACACCAATTTTGCGTACTGCGGCTTCTCCAATGAACTCTGGTCGATCGAACGGCGCGATGGTTTTGTCGAGGGACTGGCGCTCGCCGGCAAAAAATGCACCGTTTTTGAAACAGAGAATGCCTGCCGATACTCGCCCTGCTGGACGGACGAACAGGTGCCCCAGATCGCGCGCTGGCTGGAGCGGCTGCCGCGCCCCCTGGCCGTGATGGCGTGTCACGATTTGCGCGCGGTCCAGGTCATGGATGCCGCGAAACTCTGCGGTATTTCAGTGCCCGAAGAGCTGGCCATATTGGGGGTGAACAACGACTGCGCCTGTTGTGAAATGGCCCGGCCGCAGCTTTCGAGCATCACACTTGATTCCTGTCAGGCGGGATATCTCGCGGCGGAAAAGCTCAGCCGCATGATGGTCAGCGAACCGGTGTCGTACCTTCCGCTTAATGTTGAACCGGTCGGCGTGGTGACCCGCCAGTCCACGGATATTCTGGCTTTGAACGATCGACGGCTGTCGACGGCTTTGCGCTTCATCCGCGACAATGCCTGCCGCGGAATCTCCGTCGAGGAAGTCGTGCGTCGCACGGCGGTGCCGCGTCATGAGCTGGAGCGGGGATTGCGCAAGCAGATCGGGCGCTCGCCCCAGGCGGAAATCAGGCGCGTCCAGGTCGCGGAAATAAAACGACTCCTCAAACACACGGACAATCCGCTCAAGGATATCGCGGAGCATACCGGCTTCGAGTACGTGGAATACATGTGCGTGGTGTTTAAGCGACTGGTCGGTGAAACGCCGGGCAAGTTCCGCCGGGACGCCCGCGGAGAGTCGTGCATCGGGATCAATGAGTCGGGTGAGGAAGTGGACGATTTTCCGATCAGCCTTACGCACGCCGGCATCTGAAACGGATCTTAATTTGTTTGTCCTGAGAACACATTCTCAGGGCTGGGTGGGAAGCATAGAGTGGGGAACGCCCCGGAAAATGGGACGCGCATG
The DNA here is from genome assembly GCA_048498875.1 of Verrucomicrobiota bacterium. Classification (GTDB taxonomy): domain Bacteria; phylum Verrucomicrobiota; class Verrucomicrobiia; order Opitutales; family Opitutaceae; genus Lacunisphaera. Next base: position 13,898 of record JBEHXD010000027.1, on the reverse strand, counting down.
GCTTTGCCCGTGCGAATTCTTCAACCCCAACCCCAAAAATTCGAGTTACGTGCCGTTAGCTTCCCGTTTTTAACCCGCCCGCTTTCGCGTGGGTTCATTCTGCAGAGAGAGAGCGAACGTTGTTCAGTCTAACACCAAAACACCCAAAAGTATGAAATATCCGTACCTGAATCCAAGTCTGCTGCTTGCAGTGGCACTTGCCGCGGCTGGTCCGCTTGCCCGGGGTCAAACCGTCGACTCCAAAACCAACCCTTCCGCTGACACGAAGCCGAAGGACGTCAGCAGTGATACGATCGTGCTCTCACCATTTACGGTGACCTCCGAGGACGATCATGGTTATGTCGCCACCCAATCCCTCGCCGGCACCCGCTTGCGCACGGATTTGCGCGACATTGGCGCGGCCATTTCGGTTGTGACCAAGGATTTTCTTAATGACACCGGCGTGACGAATGCGGGCACGCTCCTCACCTACACGACCAACACGGAAGTCGGCGGCGTCCACGGTAACTATTCCGGTTTCGGCACCGGCACCGGCGTCAATGAAAACCACATCAATCCCCAGGCGACGACCCGCATCCGCGGTCTCGATGGTGGCGACAACACCCGCGACTACTTCCTGACGAATATCCCGTGGGACTCCTATAATATCGACCGCGTGGATACGGTGCGCGGCCCCAATTCGATTCTCTACGGTCTCGGCTCACCCGCGGGCATTATCAACACGACCCTCAATGAGGCCCGCTTCAAGGACAAGACCATTGTCGAGGCGCGTTACGGTCGTTTTGGCAGCTATCGCGGCTCGCTCGATACGAACGTGGTGCTGTTGCCCAACGAACTCGCGATCCGCATCGACTCCGAGTATAGCGCCAACCAGTTCCGCCAGGATCCGGCGTTCAACAATGATTTTCGCCAGTTCGGTGCGCTGCGCTTCGACCCGCGTGCGCTCAATATTGGCGACCGGATGACGACCACGATCAAAGCGAGCTTTGAGCACGGGAAAATCACTTCGAATAACCCGACCTCCAGCCCGCCCACCGACGCGATCTCGCCGTGGTTCGATCCGACCAAGGGCAATCGCTTCACCACCGATCCGTTTATCACCAACAATGCGAATCTGACGAATCCGACGTGGACCTTCCACGGTATCGTCACGGATTATTCCCCCAATGCCGGCAGCGGTAACGGTGTGACCAATCAAGCGAACGGATCGTCCAATCCCTACTACAATCCCTGGGTTGGCGTTCCGTTCCAATCCGGCACCACGATCCTGGCCGGCGTCAACCCGCAGGTCCCCGGTGGCCAGACCTTTTTCCAACCCAGCCTCAGTCTCGGCAATTTCCCGAGCGTGTTGCACAACTCAATCAACGGTATCGCCTACAATCAATTCGCGGGCGTGAACACGTATTCGGGTTATGCGTCGGGCGCGAGAATCCCCGGCTACACGACCGGTCTGTTCAAAAACACCTACGTCCTCGATCCGACCGTTTTTGACTACTACCACAAATTGATTGGCGGCGACAATGCCCGCCAGTGGCAGAACTGGACCTCGTTTAACGGGTCCCTGTCCCAAACCTTCCTGAACGGCAAACTCGGCTACGAAGCCGCCTTCCACCAGGAACATTATCATAACGGCGAGTGGAGCCTGCTGGGCGGCAACGGTACGCTGCAGCTCTGGACCCAGAATTATACGGCCGACGGTCTCGCCGACCCGAATTTCGGCAAGCCCTACATCACCAGCACCGGTCAATACGGCAATGATTCCTATGATGCCAAGAACACCGACGTGCGCGTTACCGCTTACGGTGAAGTGCGCGGATCGGATTTCTTCGATGCCAAATCCAAGCTGGCTCAGATCATCGGCCGCCAGCGCGTGACGGGCCTGTATTCCACGTACGACAAATATGAGGAATCCAAAAACTGGATGCTCTATGCCACCGATCCGAGCTACGATCAGACTTATCAGCCCAACAACAACCAGGCGATCAATCTGACCAACTATGCTCCGCATATCGTTTCTTTCCTCGGCAGCTCACTCGCCAGCGCGAAATCGCTTTCCGGCGCAAACCTCTCTTACGCGGCTCCCGTGAGCGTGCCGCTCAATGGTTCCATCAATCAGTTCATCCCGAAGTGGATTGCTCCCTCGACGATCGATCCGAACGGCGTGTGGACTCCTCCAACCGGTCAGCCCGGCGCGATCAATGCCGACAATCCCGCCAATTATCAGGGCTGGACTCCTACCGCGGTGCACGTGCTCAGCGCTTTCAACGGCGACAAGGACAGCCTCTATACCGGTGGCTACAAGCAGGAGACGAAAGTTGAGAGCAAGGCCTTCATCTGGCAGGGCTTCTTCTTCGATGGTCTGGTTGTTCCCTTGATCGGCGTCCGCAAGGACACCGTCAAGACCGCCAACATTCAGCCGGGACAAAATACCAACGGCACCAAGAATCTCAGCGATCCGAACTACCAGCTGGGAACCCAGATTGTGGAAAGCGGCACGACTCGCAGCTACAGCGTCGTGCTCCATTTGCCCGAGCGCATCAAAGCGATGCTCCCCTGGGGTATGGATGCCAGCATTTACTACAACCAGTCCGAAAACTTCCAGCCGGGCTCAGGCCGGGTTGACGTATTCGGATCTCCGCTCGCGGATCCGAGCGGCAAGACCAAGGACTACGGTATTACGGTCGGCGTTCTCGACGGCCGGATTACGCTCAAGGTCAACAAGTACAAATCGCAAATCCTGAACGCTTCCTCCGGTCTGGATAACGAGTGGTACATCGGTCAGGGCTTGGAACGCGGCTACGTGTTCGACCAATTCTACAAGAATAACTTTGGTCAGGACTGGCAGAATCACTTCCAGCCCAATATGCCCGGTCAGACTCAGGACCAGGCCACTGCACTGCAGGGTCCGGCCGTTGCCGCATGGGACACGTTCCTGCAGGATCCTGATGTGAAGAAGATCTTCACCGCCTGGCATCTGCAGAGCACGGGTCCTCTCGCCTGGCAGACCACGCAGCTGACCTCACAAACGCCGGTCGGCTATCACGGCACCCAGGATAACCTCTCCAAGGGTTATGAATTCGAACTGACGGGCCAGGTCACCAAGAACTGGACCTTGACCGCCAATGCTTCGAAGGCGACGGCCATTGTCACCAATGTAGGTGGCAGCGCGCTGGGCGGCTGGGCTCGGAAATACAACACCTTCATGCAAGGTCCCGGTGGCGATATCCGTCTCTGGTGGGGCGGCGGTGGCAGCATCCGCGACGATTGGAACACCTTCTGGGCTCCCTTCTCCAAGGGCCAGATCGGTGCCGATTCCGACGTGTCGGAACTCCGTCCCTGGAATGTCAACGTGATCACCAACTACCGTTTCGATCACGGAATCCTGAACGGACTCAGCGCCGGTGGCGCCTATCGTTGGGCGAGCCACAACATCATCGGTTATCCGACAACCCAGGATGCCCAGGGCAACTTCCACTTCGATCTGGATCATCCGTACCACGGCCCGACCAACAATTCGGTCGATATGTGGCTCGGCTATGATTTCAAAACGAGATCAAAGGTTAAGTGGCACCTGCAGCTGAACCTGAGAAACGTCTTTGCGACGGATAAGCTCATCCCGGTGAATGTCCAATACACCGGCGAATACGCCGCTTATCGTATTCCCGAACCCTTGGGTTGGGAATTCAGCACGCGACTCGAGTTCTAATCGAACCCAGGGCGGCATTGCCGGATAGCAAGGCCGCCTCGTAACACCTCACAACCCCGCCTTTGGATTTTTCCAGAGGCGGGGTTTTTAATTGATCCGCATAATTCTTCCTCGAGGCCTCGCCTCCTTTCCCATTTCCCCTCATCCAATTTTGATGGCACGCATTTGGGTTTCTGGTGCACGGCTTGTGCTGCCGTGCCTGGCCTTGCTTTTTTTTTGCTGGGTCACCCTCGCACGCATTGAGCGGGCCAACCGGCTGTCGCTACTTCCCGGGCGCATGGAAACGGCCGGCCAATTATTTCCCCAGTCGGCGACCGGTTATGGCAATGACCAGCGAGAGTTGATTCTGCCGGACCGGAGTGAAGACAGCTTTCACTGGATCGTGCAGACCCAGCAGATGTTCGCCAACAAAGAGTGGCGGGTGCGCTGGGTCGACTACGACAATGCGCCGTTGGGTCGCGCCGTGAATTCCGCGTCGCCGTATCGCTGGTGGCTGGGCCTGGTCGCGTGGGGCGATCATCTTTTTTCCGGACGGCCGATCGGTCTTTCAGTTGAGCGCGCCGCGCTCTTCGCGGATCCGATCCTGCAGGGGTTGTTGCTGGTCTTGTTTACGGGAATGGTGGCGTGGCAATTCGGATCAAACGCAGGCGCGATCGTTGCACTTGGTCTGGCGGTGACTTTTCCCCTTGCCGCGGGATTTTATCCCGGCCTGCCGGACTCGCGCGGATTGGCCGTGGCCTGTGCCATGGCCGGCGTTCTGGCCCTGGCGGCGGGAGTCCGGATAGCGTTTCGAAGCGGAATCACGGCGGCCGCGGCTCAGTCGCAGAGCCGGAACTGGTTTCTTGTGGCGGGCGTTCTGGGCGGACTTGGACTCTGGGTCGACGTGTCGATCGGGACACCGGTGCTTCTGGGAATTTGTGCGGGCGCTTTGTTGGCGGCATTCGTTGCGCTGTCAGCGGCATCAGCGGAATCGGTGCCGATTCCGCCGTGGCGGTGCTGGGCTTTTGGCGGAGCGGCGACCGTCCTGGTGGCGTACGCCATGGAATATTTTCCCGCGCATGCCGGCTCGTGGCGGTTGGAGTCGGTGCATCCGCTCTATGGACTGGCTTGGCTGGGTTTGGGTGAAGTCGTTTTCCAGCTCTCTCAAAGAATCCAACGTCGTCGATGGACGTGGAGCGCGGCTGAAATGGTTTTGTTGGCACTGGCGTTGCTCGCCATTGCGGCGTTTCCGGTGGTGGCATCCAAAACCGAGAGCACTTCCTTTCTCGTCCGCAATTTAAACGCATCGCAACTAGCTCGTCTCCCCGAAAGCGCAGCGGCATCGGGACTGAGTGCCTGGTTGACGCGTGACGGCGTTGACCTCGCGACCGTGGCCACACTCGCCCCGCTGTTGACGGTCGGATCGGCGGCCTGGTTGATCTTCCGCAAAACCACCGCTGGGGATGAGCGGATGGCGCTGGCTTTGGTCATGGGTCCGGTGTTGCTCGCGATCGGATTTGCTTGGCAGCAATTGAGCTGGTGGAGCGTGGTCGACGCACTCGTGGTGGTGCTTTTGGTGGTGGTGAGCGCGTCCTGCCCGGCAAAAGAATCCCGGCGGAAAATCTGGTTCTGGCTCGTACCCTCTGCGGCTTGGATCGTCGCTAGTTTGATCCTGTTCTGGCCACGTCGGGCCGACTCTGACGCGCCGGTCATGACCGGTGCAGAGGCGCAATTGTTGATCGAGCGCGATGTGGCCCACTGGCTGGCGCGGCGTTCGCATTTTGATCGATCGGTCGTCTATGCGCCGCCGAATGAAACCACCACGCTTTCATTTTATGGCGGGTTGCGCGGAATCGGTACCTATTGCCTCGACAACGATGCCGCCGTGCAGGCGACGCTTAAAATTGCCACCGCCGGGTCGATGCAGGAGGCAAAACTGCTGCTGCAAGGCCGCTCGGTTCGCTATCTCGTGCTGCCTTCCTGGGACTCGTTCTTCGAGGATTACGCGCGGTTCTTCCCCAATAAAAACGAATCGGCCTGGAATGAGTTTTTCGTGGCTTCACTCAAACGATGGCGGTTGCCGCCATGGCTGCGTCCTCTGCCTTACGAAACCCCGGAGATTGGAGGCTTGGGTCAGCAAGCCGTGCAAATTTTCGAAATCGTGGACGACCAGAAACCGGCGGTCGCCGCCGGGCGGCTGGTGGAATGTTTGCTGACGGTGGGTGATAATGAACGGGCGGCAGCGGCGGTTTCTGAATTAAAGAAATTCCCCGCCGACGTGGGCGCTCTTGCAGCAGAGGCGCAGGTAATGGTTGCGCGGAATGATCACGCCGGTTTCGAACGGGCGATGGAGTCGCTTCAGCTTCGGTTAAAAGGCGGCGCCGACCGCTATCTGCCGTGGGACCGGCGGGTGAGCGTGGCCATTGTGCTGGCCCGCGCCCGGCAGCCCGAGCTGGCGCGCGCCCAGGTGCAGCAATGTGCGGCCGCGTTTGACGAGGAGAAGGCGGGTTCATTGTCCACGGGCTCGCTCTACAATCTGCTGGGGCTCGCCCGTGCGTTTGGCGTGCAAATTCCCAATGCTTCGGCTCGTGAATGGAGTTTGAAGCTGTTGCCGCCCGAAATGCGCACCAAGTTGGAATAATCCCATGGTGAATTCTGTGCTGAAAATCGTCTTCCCCTGGATTCTTCGTTTGGTCCAACCAAGTCGACGATCCTTGGCTCGTCGTTTTGGCATTGTTTGCGGCGCTGTGGGGATGGTGACGGCGGGAAGTGCCGCCGAAAATCTCCTGATCGAATCTCCGCTGGCCGCGCGGCCTTCTGCGGCCGTGACCGCGCCGCTGTTCACTGAATTGCCATCCGCCCAGACTGGCATCGTCACCACCAACGATTACGCGGATCCGCAAATGTGGGGTGCGCTCTATCATGAATTCGAAATCGGCGAAATGGGCACCGGCGTGGCGATCGGGGATTTCGACGGCGATGGCCGGCCGGATTTGTTCGTCGTGAGCAAGACGGAGGGCTGCCGGTTGTTTCGCAATCTCGGCGACTTCAAGTTTGAGGATGTCACCGCGAAAGCCGGCGTCGGCGATCTCGGCGACGCCGCCAAAATCTGGAAACAGGGCGCCACGTTTGCTGACGTGAACAACGATGGCTTGCTGGATATTTACGTCTGCCGTTTCAACGCGCCCAACCTGCTCTACATCAATCAGGGCAACGGCACGTTTAAGGAAATGGCGCATGCGTACAGTCTCGATCTCACGGACAGTTCGGGCATGGCGGCCTTTTGTGATTACGATCGTGATGGCTGGCTCGACGTTTTCATTCACACCAATCTGCTCGACAACCGCGCCCATCCCGGCGGACAGAAAAGTCACCTCTTGCACAACAATCGCGACGGCACTTTCACTGAGGTAACTGCGCAGGCGGGAATTGCCGGCGAGGCCCAGACCCATTCCGCGACCTGGTGGGACTTCGACCACGATGGCTGGCCGGACTTGTATGTCGCCAACGACTTTGCGGCGCCGGACAAACTCTATCGCAACAACCGCGATGGGACTTTTACGGATGTGATCGATCGCGTTGTCCCGCACATGCCCTATTCCGCGATGGGCGCGGATCTGGGCGACGTGAACAACGACGGGCTGATTGATTTCTACGTCGTCGACATGGCTGCGACCACGCACGCGCTCGATCAACGCACGATGGTAAATGCCCGCAGCCAGGCCACCGATCTGCCCGAGGGGGCGACGAATGCGCCGCAATATTATCGCAACGCGCTCTATCTGGACACGGGCATGAACCGGATGCAGGAGGCGGCGTTCCTGACGGGAATTGCCGCGACGGATTGGACGTGGTCCGCGCGTTTCGAGGATCTCGATAACGACGGGCGCCTCGATCTTTTTGTGACCAACGGCATGCACCGTGAGGTCAACAACGCCGACCTGCTCACGAAGCAAATGAAGGCCGAGTCGCCGGCGGAGCGATTGCGGATCATGCACGACAGTCCCGTGCTGGCCCAGGCAAACCTCGCCTATCGAAACCAGGGTGACCTGCGTTTTACCGACGTCAGTCAGGCGTGGGGCTTGAATCAAAAGGGCGTCAGTTTCGGCGCGGCCTTCGGGGATTTCGACGGCGATGGGAATTTGGATTTGGTCTATGCCAATTATCACGCGGGCGTGACGGTGCTGCGCAACAACGGCGGCGCCGGGCACCGCGTCACCGTTTCTTTGCGCGGCACGCTCTCCAATCGTTTTGGTGTGGGCGCTACCGTGCATCTCGAAACGGCATCAGGTCAACAGGTGCGATCGCTCGTGCTGGCGCGCGGCTATTTGTCCAGCAGCGAACCAATGGTTCATTTCGGGCTCGGCCCCGACACGATCATAAAACGCCTGACCGTCGACTGGCCGAGCGGTCTTTCGCAGACTTTTTCCGACCTGAAAACGGATGAGCATTTTGTGATCGCCGAGCCATCCGGCCCGGCGCCGAAGTTGTCGCGGGAAAATCCGGTGGCTTCATCGTCCGGACAATTTCTCGAGGTGAGCCGAGATCTCGGTTTAAACGTGGCCACGCGCGAAGCCGTGGTCGATGAGACAGCCCAGCAACGGTTGCTTCCCTTCCGGTTTAATCGCCGCGGGCCCAGTCTCGCGATTGGGCGGATTGACCAGGGCGCGGCAGACGCAGTGGTCGTCGCGGGAACCACGGAAACCCCTGCGCGCATCCTGCAGAATTCCCCGACCGGCACGTTCTCCGCGGTAGAAACTTCGGCGTCGTTGCCCGTTGGTCCGCTGGATGACGGTCCCGTTTTGCTTTTCGATGCCGCGGGTTTGGGGCGGAACGATTTGCTGGTCACGAAAGGAGGCAACAGTCTGCCGGCGGGCGCACCGGAATTTCAGCCCAAACTTTTTTTCAACAATGGGCACGGCGGATTTTCGCCGGCTCCGGCAGATGCGCTGCCTGACCTGCCGATCAGCGTGGGCGCCCTTGCGGCCGCGGAATTCACGCACGAGGGCCGGCTCGGGGTGTTTATCGGTGGGCGCCTCCAGCCCGGGCAATATCCCGAAGTTCCCGCGAGCGCGCTACTGGTCAACCGCGGCGGCAAATTCGAGGATATCACCGATGCGTTTGCGCCGGGGTTGCGCCATGTCGGCATGGTGACTTCCGCGCTCTGGACGGATTTTGACGGCGACGGCTGGCCGGATCTTCTGCTCGCGCTCGATTGGGGCGAGGTGAAGGCGTTCCACAACGACCAGGGAAAACGCCTCGATGACTGGACGCAGAAGCTGGGTTTTGCGGCGGCAGGCACGGGGTGGTGGACTTCGCTCGCGACGGCCGATTTCAACGGGGATGGCCGGCCCGATTACGTGGCCGGCGATGTGGGCCTCAATACGCAATATCATGCGGATGCCGCGCACCCGGCGGTTTTGCTTTATGGCGATTTCAGCGGCGAGGGAGAACAGCCCCAGTTGGTCGAGGGCACTTATGAGGGCGAACGGCTTTATCCGTGGCGCAGCCAGCTGGATCTCGGTGCCTCGATCCCGGCGGTCCTGAAAAAGTTTCCACAGAATAACCGTTTTGCCACGGCGACACTGGAGCAGATTTTCGGCGCGGAAAAGTTGTCCGCCGCACAGCGATTTCAAGCGACGGAATTACGCAGCGGAGTTTTTCTCAGTCAGCCTGAGGGCACCTACCAGTTTGAGCCATTGCCCCGGATTGCGCAGATCGCGCCGATCCAAGGTCTGGTCGCCGGTGACTTCGATGGTGATGGCAATGCGGACATTTATGCGGTTCAGAATTCGTACGCTCCCGTGCCCGGCATCGGCCGTTTCGACGGCGGGGTGAGCCAGCTTTTGCGCGGCGACGGGCGGGGTCACTTCATCCCGGTGCCTCCGGCGGAGAGCGGCTTGATGGTGACCGGCGACGCGAAGGCTCTGGCGGTCACCGATCTCAATCACGATGGCTGGCCCGACTTTGTGGTCACACGCAACAATTCGACGACGCTGGCGTTTCAGAACAAAGGCATTTCCGGTCGTCACATGATTGCCGTTCATCTCCACGGCCCGGCGGGCAATTCCGACGGAGTGGGCGCGCGCGTCACGGTGAAGTTCGCCAATGGCACGAGCCAAGTTGCGGAGATCGGCTGTGGTGGCGGTTGGGCCTCGCAATCCGCCGCCACCTGTTTCTTCGGCTACGGCGAATTTCCTCCTGTCAGTGCCGTGGTTCGATGGCCCTCGGGTATGACCACGGAACATCGCGTGGATGCGCAGTCCTCTACGTTGACCATTTCAATGCCGGTTCAGAAGTGAACGCGGGTTTTGGGCGGGAAAACGGGAGTGGGGCAGTTTCTTCAACTGCCTTTGCAATTTTTCTCCTGGAGCGTTTCTGATAAAATTGCGGCCGGAAATAATTGGAATGGTAGGGCGGATTATCCCTAATCCGCCGTTCAGGATAATCGCTTATCTCGACCGGTTTTCGTTCGTTCCTCGGCGGATTAGGATAATCCGCCCTACCTGTCGTCATGTTAGTCGAGTTAGTGACACGTCCGTGCGATTGATTAAGACCGCAATGAAGGTTTATTTCGAAAATGTACCGGATATGTTGTCAGACCTTAATCGCTCTCACGTGATAACTTAATCCGTCGACCTCTGCTGCCTGATCTTTCGATTGTGGAAAACCCGCAGTAGTATTACGGGAGGATTTTCACGGCGATCGTGTGATAGAGCACGCGGCTCGCCGGATCGTGGCCTTGCAGCGCAAACGTTCCATGGCTGAGGAGGCGGCCGGCCATGTCGGCGGGACGCACGGGATTGGCTTCCTCGGTGTAATCGGAAATCACCTTGTCGTTCACCCAGGTCACGATGTGTTTTCCCTCGACGCGAATGCGCAGCGTGAACCACGTGTTGTCGGGAACGGGCGCTTCCTTGTTATCCTGCACCATGTAGAGTCCCGCGGTGCGACGCCAGTCGGTGTGCGTGTTGTTGACCTGTACCTCGTAGCCTTTCGACGGCCAGCCGGTTTCCTGAAACGCGGTGTGGAAATACACGCCCGAATTTGCCTTCGGATAAGTCATCACCACGGCGCGAAATTCAAAATTCTTGAAATCGTGATTTTGCACCGGGCCGCTATAAAACAGGTGCGAACGCGGACCGGCGGTGACGATGTTGCCATCCTGGACGCTGAAGGTGCCGGGTTTCTCGCTCGCGGTCCAGCCGTCGAGCGTTTTTCCATCGAACAACAATTGCCAGCCGTCGGCTTTTTCCGCCGGGGTGAGTTCGTTGGGTGCGGCACCGAGCCAGATCACACCGAAAAAAGTAACGAAAACGAAGGAGAGAAAATTGAGCTTCATAATGACGGACGGTTAGGTTGGCTTTGGGGGTGAAGAGCGGGATTCCCACGGGCGACTCAGGCCAGCCCGAGTTTTTGCAGAACCTCAGGCGGAGGTCCATCGAAGGTCGCCAGCGGCATGTTGCCGGTGTAACCGATGTCTTTCATGCCCGGCGGAGTCGTATAAAAACCGCCGGCGGTGAGATCGCGGAAACGGGCGAAAAATTTTGCGGCCTGCTCAAATTGCCGCGTGGCTTTGGCGGTGTAACAGATATCGTCGCAGATCGCCGCGTGTTCGGCGTCGCTGAGCGCGGGAAAGGCGCGTTTGAACCGTCGTTGCGCCTCCGCCTCGATCCAGGCGAGGCCGTCGACGATGATGGGACGATCGCGGACCTGGTCGGGATACGGAGCGCTGATCCATTCGTCGATGAAGTCGTGCACATGCAGGTCCGCCGCGGACGGTGAGTTCGAGTCGGCGGGAATGATCACCGCGCACAGCGCCGCGGCGGTCGTACGCTGGGCGTCGCTCATCGTGAGCGGCCACACGTCACCGGGTTTGTAGATCTTGGTAAGATCGGGATCGCTGCCGTAACCCGCCGCGGCGGTCGGCTTGCTGCCATCGGCGGGATTGGTCGCGGTGGTTTCCGCCAGCGTGGCGCCGTGGCCTGCACGGCTGAGGAAAGCGGTCGACGCGGCAGCCGTGAGCATCCACTTGATGGCGGTGCGACGGTCGGGACGGGGAGGAAGATCGGAATTCATAAGCAATATCGCGTTGAAATAATGGGCGACGCAGCGCCGCGTCAGAGATTTCCTTTGCGCATTTCCTCGAGCATGTAGTCGCTGGCGCGCCACGCCAGGGCCATGATGGTGAGGGTGGGGTTCTTGTCGGCGTTGCTGACAAAGGGGCCGCCATCGGTGACGAAAAGATTTTTCACGTCCCACGTCTGGCACCATTGATTCGTCACGGATTTCTTTGGATCGGATCCCATGATGGTCCCGCCGACCTCGTGGATGATTTTTCCGCCCGGATCGATCGCGTCACTGCCATCGGCCTTTGGTTGGGAGCTGACGCGTCCGCCCATTGCCTCGATCAGGGCCTTGGCGGTTTCCTGCATGTGTTTGGCCTGGCGGGTTTCGTGTTGGGACCACTTCCAGTTGAAACGCAGCACGGGGATGCCCCACTTGTCTTTCACCGTCGGATCGATTTCGCAGAAGCTGTCCTCGTTCGGGATCATTTCACCGCGTCCGGCGAAATGCATGAACGAGCCATAATACCGTTTCGCGTCCGCCTTGAAGCGGGCGCCGTAGCTTCCGCCAGTCAGCCACTCCATGCCGACACCGGTATTTGCGCCAGGCATCTGACGGCCGCTGGCGAATTCGATGTGATAGCCGCGGGCGAAATCCATTTTGCCGGCTTTCTGCTGCTGATAAAGCCACCACGGAACATAAGCGTGGTTGCCGCCGGCGCCGTCCTCGTTGTGGAGCGGAAGATTTTCCAATGCCGGCACCTGTCCGCCGAAGCCGGCGCCCACGGTGTCCATGATGTATTTGCCGACCAGTCCGCTGGAATTGGCGAGGCCGTTGGGATAGCGCGGCGATTTTGAATTCAACAGCATGCGCACCGACTCCGCGGAGCTCGCGGCCAGTACCACGACGCGGGCGGAAACGGTTTTTTCCTCACGGGTTTTGCGGTCGATGTAGGAAACACCGGTGGCTTTGCCATTGTCGTCCATCAGCACCCGGTAACCCATCGCATCCGTGAGAATATCGAGATTTCCCGAGGCCAGTGCCGGCGGCAGATGAACGGTGGTGGACTGATAATTTGCCCGGATGGCGCATCCGCGACCACACGGCGTGGCCCAGAAACAGGCGGCGCGCTCGCTCATCGCTTGTGTGAGCACTTTCTGCGCGGTGGGATTGTTGGGGTGCAGTTTCGCCGCGAGTTTCGGGCCGTCGAGTCGCTGGCTGAGCACAGCGCGGTGAATCGGGATGATCGGCAGGCCGAGTTTTTTGCCGTGATGCTGGGCGTAGCGTTCGCCCGCGCGGAGCTTGGGGGCTGGTTGCAGGACGCCTTCGGGCGAATTCGGGGTATTTTCGAGCCCTTCGTTCGAGCCGTACACGCCAACCAGCATCTCGACCTTGTCGTAATAAGGAGCGACATCCTCGTAGGAAATCGGCCAGTCGAACCCCAGGCCGTCGCGCGAGCGTGGCTTGAAATCGTACGGACCGTTGCGCAGGGCGATGCGACCCCAGTGGTTGGTGCGTCCACCGAGCATGCGCGCCCGCCACCACCAGAACTGGCGTTTGGGATCGGAGGAGGCGTTGGTGTAGGGTTCGCCGGGGACCGACCAACCGCCGTTGACGGTGGCGTCGTGAAAACCAAACCACTTGTCCGGCGTGGCCCCACCGCGAAGAGGCGCGTCCCCGTTGATCTGAAACATTGGGGTTTCATTCGTGGGATCGTAATTCCTGCCCGCCTCCAGCATGAGCACCTTGGCGCCTTCCATCGCGAGGGTGTAGGCGGTTTGCCCGCCGGCGGCGCCGGAACCGACGACAATCACATCATAACGAGGCTGGGTTTTGCGGGAAGTGAGCAGGGCCATGGAAGTCCGGGGTGGATGCGCGGTTTTCATCGTCGAGCCATGAAAACCGGCGGCGGGTAGGGGTTGCTGAAAAGACGGGGAAAAGGGTATGCCGGTTGCAAAGGTGGCGCAAAAGGAATTTCGCGGTGCCGCTCCTGATCCCGGACAACAAAAAGCCACAGGCTTTTTGAGCCTGTGGCCATTGCAAAAAAATGAGAACGCGAGTCAGCGGTCTTGAGTTATTTGACCTTGATCTCGAGAGGGGCGTGTCCTTCCGCGGTCACGACCACATGATCGTCGAACGCGAGGTC
>JBEHXD010000026.1:0-21502 GCA_048498875.1 Verrucomicrobiota bacterium | reverse complement strand
GGTGGCTTGCTGGCCAGCGCACTCGTCATCGGACCGCTGAACTTCGGATCCACGCGCGCATCCGGCGGATGGCTGCTCACCAGCGTGGTGGGAGCCGCCGCGGCTTGCTGGGTGATTTCCCTCGCTCTCGAGCGACGCATTCCCGAGCTGCCAGTTCCAGCACTCGTGGGACTCGGCGCACTCGCCTGCTCCGCCGTGATTTGGCTTTCAGGATGCACACTGCCCACTTCCCCCGCGGAATTCACGCGCACTCATTTTGCGCGCGTCATGGCCCGGTGGCCGCAGAGCGTGATCAACCACGAGATGGGCCCGGTGATCGCCCTGCATGCCGCCCTCGGCCTTGTTCTTTGGCTGGTCATCGATCTGGCCCGGGATCGCTCCTGGTTGATCGGTCTTTCCTCGGTGATGGTGATCGTCGGGGTGGTCGTTGCCGGCCTCGCGATTTTGCAAAACCTGACCCACGCCAACGGCATTTTCTGGCGTTCCGAAGGACGTTTGCCCGGAAAATTCTGGGGGCCATTTTTTCACCACACGTCAGCAGGCGCCTACCTGAACACCGTGTGGCCGCTGGCCGCGGGACTGGCCGTGGGACTTCAACCCACCGCAAAACGTGCCGCCGCCCTGGCCTTCGCCGCCCTAGTGTTGCTACTCGGCGCTCATCTTTCCCACATCTCGCGCTTCCCGCAAATCGCTGCATTCGTCGTGCTGGGAATTTTCTCCCTCTACTTGATCGGCCGGAAAAATTTTAAACCCGGCCGCTGGGCGATCGCGCTCCCGTTGGGAATCATCGCCGTCGCAGTCGTCGGGGGACGCACGGGCGAAATCGTCGAACGCTGGCATCTCCTCCGTTCACCTTCCCCCCAAGCCGCCCGCCCCCTTCCCCCCGAAAACGAATGGCCGCGACTGGTGCGTGCTGATTTGCTGATTCCAAACGTCTATAACGCCTCGACCTTGGGCGACCGCGGTGAGGCCCAGCAGACCGCCTTCCGCGCCATTGCCGCGCGCCCTTTGACTGGCCACGGCCCGGGCAACTGGTCGGCGGCGGCAAGCCATTTCTCCTCCGATCCCTACGTGCGCAGCTTTTATCTTTATCTGCAATTTGTGCATGAGGATTTCCTGCAGGCGTGGGTCGAATGGGGCGTACTGGGGTTGATTTCACTGCTCCTGTTGTTTCCCGGTGCCGTTGTTGCCGCCTATCGGGCGATCTCCCTCAAGGATCCCCTGATTTCGACCCTTACCTGCTGCGCCGCGCTGGGATTGGCGGCCGTTTTGCTACAGTCGCTGCTGGATTTTCCACTGCAAATTCCTGCGATCGCGCTCAACGCGAGCGTCCTGGCCGGCCTGGCCTGGAGTTCGATCCCCCACTCACACGCTTCCACTTTTTCTCCCGCTACATGAATCCTCCCGTCCAACGCGTCATCCTCCGTCCCAACCAATCGTGGCTGCAAATCGATTGGCGCGGAATCATCCAATATTCCGATTTGCTCGTGGAGCTGATCCTGCGCGACTTCACTGCGAAATATAAGCAGACGGTACTCGGACCGCTGTGGTCGATCATCAACCCGCTGCTGACCACGCTCGTCTTCACGCTGTTGTTCGGCCGGGTGATGCGCGTGTCACCCGATGGCATTCCGCCCCTGTTGTTCTACCTCTGCAGCCTGCTGGGCTGGACGTATTTTGCCAATGTGCTTGGCGCCACCGGCAACGCCCTCACCGGCAACGCCCGTATTTTCAGCAAGGTGTATTTTCCCCGTCTGGTTCCACCGATCGCCGTCACGATTTCCAATCTTGTGGGCTTCACGATCCAGTTCCTCTTTTTCTGCATCGCCTACGGGTATTACAAGTTTTGCACCGACGTGGGCGCCCATCTCACGGTGGGACCGTGGATCTTTCTTTTTCCCGTGCTCGTCCTGCACATGGCGATGCTTGGACTCGGCGTGGGCCTTATCATTTCGTCCCTTACGGCCAAATACCGCGATTTGAACCACCTGACCGTTATCCTGGTCCAACTGTGGATGTACGCGACGCCGGTGATCTATCCCCTCTCAAAAATTCCGGAGCAATGGCGCTGGGTTTCCGAGCTCAACCCCATGACGGCGATCGTCGAAGCCCTGCGACACGCCTTCCTTAACGCAGGTCACATCTCCCTGGCCACCTACGGGCAGTCCCTCGCGATGACCGTCGCGATCCTGCTCATCGGCATTCTCTACTACCAACGCATGGCGCGCACGTTCGTCGACACCGTCTAACGCAGCGCTCCACCCTCACTTCTTTCACCTTACATGACGGCTCCCATCATCTCGGTTCGCGGTGTTTCCAAACGTTATCGCCTGGGCAAAATCGGCATGACGACGTTCCGCGAGGAAATGAACAGCACCTGGCGTCGCCTGCGCGGCCTGCCTCCCCTCACGAGCAAATCGCCCCACGACTTCTGGGCATTGCGGGACATTAATTTTGATATCCAACCGGGCGAAGTCATCGGGCTGATCGGCGGCAACGGGGCGGGAAAATCCACCCTGCTCAAAATCCTCAGCCGCATCACCGAGCCCACCACCGGTGAAATCGAACTCGGCGGCCGCATCGGCAGCCTGCTCGAAGTCGGCACGGGCTTTCACCCGGAGCTGAGCGGTCGCGACAACGTTTACCTGAACGGCTCGATGCTCGGCATGAAGAAGTACGAGATCAAAGCAAAGTTTGACGCGATCGTGGAGTTTGCGGAAGTCGGCAAATTCATTGATACCCCGGTGAAACGTTATTCGAGCGGCATGTACGTGCGCCTTGCGTTTGCCGTCGCCGCATTTCTCGAGCCGGAAATCCTGATTGTCGACGAGGTGCTCGCCGTTGGCGACGCGCAGTTCCAGCGCAAGTGCATTCAACGGATGCACGAAATTTCTCAGGACGAAGGCCGCACGATTTTGTTCGTCAGCCACTCCATGCCGGCCATCCGCCGCCTGTGCCAGCGCTGCGCCGTGCTCGAAACCGGCAAGCTGCTCGGAATCTATCCGATCGCCGAGGCCGTGGAACTGTACAGCCGGAAAGTAAATCCGACCGCGTGCGACGTCGATGTCCGGGATCGCAAGCGCGATCCGGGTTCGGATGGCAGCGTCTGCCGCATCACGCGCATTCGCGCACTCGGCGATCGAGGACTCTGTTTCAACGAGCCGTTGGAACTCGAATTTGAAATCGAGGCCCCCGAGGCCGTCGAGAAAGTCATGCTTGGTTTTGGTTTCGATACCGTCGAGGGCCAGCGCATTCTCACCCTCGACAGCGATGCGGACGGACGGAATTTCTCGCTCACGGCCGGACCCAACCGCGTTCGACTGCGGCTGCCGGCACTGCCGCTGCACCCCGGACGCTACTACTGTTCCGCGGCGCTTGGCCTGGGCCGGGTTTACTACGACATCGTCGACGGTTTCGCCCTGTGGGAGGTGCGCCCCGGACGCGATGACTGGGAGAGCGATCGCCGCTTCGGCGGTTGCCGTCTGCTGCCCCAGGTTTCCGTCGAACATTTCTCCACTGAGATGCCGCTCTCCATGACTGGATCATGAGCCGCCCGCTCGTCATCATCTGCACGTATAATCCACGGCGCGAATTCCTCGGGGAAACACTCGGGGCTCTGCGCGGGCAGTCGCTCCCGCTGGCGGAATGGGATTTGATGCTGATCGACAACGCCTCGACCCCGCCGCTCCGGGATTGGGTTGATCTTTCGTGGCATCCGTCGGCGCACATCGTGCGGGAGGAAAAGGTAGGCGTCGCCCACGCCCGTCACCGGGCCATGCGCGAAGCGCGGGTGCTGGGCACCGACCTGATTCTGTTCGTTGATGACGACAATATTCTCCATCGCGACTATCTCGCCGCCGGGCTCGCGATCGCCTCGGACTGGCCCAAGCTGGGCGCATGGGGCGGCCAGCTGTTGCCGCGTTACGCCGTGAATCCTCCCGGCTGGATCAAAAATTACCTGGGTTACCTCGCGATCTTTCCGCTCTCCACCGACCTGTGGTGCAACCAGGTCAAATCCTACGACATGGTTCCCCCCACGGCGGGTTGCTTTTTGCGCGCCGCAGTCTGGGAACGCTATTTGGAATTGATCGAACAGGATCCCCGTCGCCTTGGACTGGCGCGTGCTGAAGACATGGACCTGGTGCTCACGGCCATCGATCTCGGTCTCGGGATTGGCCGTTTCCGCGACTTGCAGCTGACTCATATCGTGCCGGCGAACCGGCTCACTCCCGCCTACATCACCAATCTCGTGGAAGGAACGATGGTGGGGATGGCGATGATGGAATATATTCGTTACCGCCGCGCGCCGCGTCCGCTTGCCAGGGGTCTGGTTGAGCGCGCCCTGCTCCACTGGCGGGCCGCCCGACTGCCCGAGCCGATCCGCTCCATCCGCCGTGCGGAAATCCGCGGACGCGCCGCCGCCTGCCGCATCGTTCACGCCTGGCAAACCAGTGCGGCTGCGAGCCAGACCGCCAACCTCGAGACGATGCCCGCCACCGCCTGAGCATGTCCCTTCCGCCCATGACCAAATCCACCGCTGAATTTTCCGTGCTGATTCCGGCCTACAAAGCCGCGCGCACGATTTCGGCCACGTTGAAAGCGGTCGCATCGCAAACGGTGACGCCACTCGAAATTCTCATCTATGAAGACGGCTGCTTCGACAATCTTGCCCAGGTTGTGGCCAATTTCGCCGAAACCTCGCCCTGCCCGGTTCGCCTGATGAGTTGCCCCTTGAATGGCGGCGTGTCCCGGGCGCGGAATATTTTGCTGCGGGAATCGCGCGGTGAATTCATCGCATTCCTCGACGCCGACGATATCTGGTCGCCCAACCACCTCGAGACCGCGGCCGCAGTTTTTGCGAGCGGCGCCGACGTCGCCTTTTCCGGCGTCACTTTTATCGACGCGGCGGGTGTGCCGTTCGGCGGCCGGGCTGAACCGTCGGCCGAACAGCTCGCCAATCTCGCTCCCTCCATTTTCCGCTACAACTTCGTGCAAGCCACCTCCACCCTCAGTCTGCGCCGGAGCTGGATCGGACAGGTCGGCGATTTTGATGTGACGCTGTCCCACGGCGAAGATCTCGATCTGTGGCTCCGCCTGCTGGCCGCCGGGGCGAAATGGAGCTACACCGGTCACTGCAGCTGCGCCTATCGCAAGCACGCCACGAGCGCGATGGGGCAGACCCTGCTTGTGGTGGAACGCATGGCCGCGTTCTACGAAAAACACCTCGACAATCCGCTGATTCCCCGCGCCCAACGTCGTCGCGCCCTGATCAGCAATCGTCGTGCGCAGGCCCGTCTGCACTGGCGCCGGCGTCCGGCCGAATCCGCCGCTGCGCTTCGCCGGCTCATCCGCCTCCAGCCCTGGAATCTCAAGTACCTGCTCGCCCTCCCGGGGGTCACGGTCTGGTCGTGGTTCGCCAACCGCCCTTCTCCCACGCCCGCGACTCCGCCGAACGCGCCTCGCGCCACATGAAAATCACGGTCCAATCCTGCGACCCGAGCCCGGACGCTTCCACCCGCCAGCATGACCAGCTGCGTGAACTTTTTGCGACCAGCGCACCGAAGCTGCACGAGTGGACGGACGATCCCGCTGTCGCCGACGTCATTTTCCTGACCAACGCCCAGCAGCAATGGGGCGCACTCCTGGAAAAAAATCCGCTGCCGCGGCGCTTTCCCGAAAAATGTTTTGTGCTGAGCGACCAATGGGAACCGCCGTTTCTCCTGGCGGGCATCTACGCGAACGCGCCCCGCACCACCCTCTGGCGCGGACGTTTTCGCACCGGCTCCTACGCCCTCCATCATCCCGATTTTCGCAACGCGTTTATCGAGTCTTACGATTACGAAAAGGAATCCGGCCGGCGTTCGCCCGACCTGCTCGCGTCATTTCTGGGCCGCAATTGTCATCCGGTCCGCGAACGCCTGTTTGCGATGAATTTTCCGCCGGACAAGATCCTCATCGAGGACACCAGCGCGTTCAACGCCTTCTCCCATGGCACCGAGGGCAAGCGGGAAAAACAACGGCGTTACTTTGAAATTTGTCTGCGCTCGAAATTCATTCTTTGCCCGCGCGGGGCCGGTCCCAATTCGATCCGCCTGTTTGAAGCGCTTAAAATGGGCATTCCCCCGGTGATCATTTCGGACGCATGGGTGCGTTGCGAAGGCCCGCGCTGGGACGAATTCGCCTTCTTTATCGCGGAAAAAGACATCGCGTGCGTGGAAACAATCATGGAGCGGGCCGAGCCGGAATACCAACAGCGGGGCAAGCTCGCGCGCAAGGCCTATGAAGAGTTTTTCTCTCCCGGCGCTTATTTCAACTACCTCGTCGGCGCGGCCGTCTCGACCCGTCGCGCGCGCATCGTCCCCGAGCGCCTTTTCGTTTCCCTATGGCCGGTGCAACGCCTCTGGCGCAAAGCGCGTCAGCGGGGCCGCCGCCTGGTGGGTGCCAAATAAAATCATGAGCACACTCGTTTCTCCCCCACCCGCACCTGCACCGGCCACCAACCCTGTTGCTTCGCGGACGATTTCACCGACACCGCTCATTCTGATCGGCTGTGGCGCGGTGAGCCGCCTGTTTTATCAACCGACGATTCAGGAAGTCGCCCGTCGCAACGAAGCACGCCTTGCGGCCCTCGTCGATCCCTCGGACGCGGCGCGGACCTCACTCCTCGAAAAATTCCCCGAGGCCCAGAGCGTCACCGATCTGGATCGCGTCGATGCGCCGGAAGGAAGTCTGGCAATTATCGCGTCGCCGCCGCGCTTCCACGCGGCGCATACCCGCGCCGCCCTGAAACGCAGGTGGCATGTGCTCTGCGAAAAACCCATGGCCACCACTCCGCAGGATTGCGCGGACATGACCCGCGCCGCCGAGGCCGCCGATCGGATTCTCGCCGTCGGCCTCTACAAACGTTTTTTCCCCGCGAGCGAATACCTCCGGGAACTCTGCCAGGGAAACGCCCTCGGTGCCCTGCGCTCGTTCGAGCTGCAGGAAGGCGGACCGTTCAATTGGCCGGCCGCCTCACCGTCTTTTTTTGTGCGCCGTGAAACCCCGGGCGGGGTGTTGCTCGACATCGGCGTCCACGTCCTCGACCTGCTGCTGTGGTGGCTCGGCGATCCGGCGGCCTATGACTACGCCGACGACGCCATGGGCGGGCTCGAGACCAACGCCGTACTCAAGCTGTCGTACACGAATGGCGCGCAGGGCAGGATTCACTTGAGTCGCGACTGGGCGACGCGGCAGAAATACCTCTTTGAATTCGAAAAGGGCACGGTCGAATGGACCGTCAATCAGGCCAATGCGATCACTGTACGCTTGAAAGGCCTGCCTTCGCTGCAAGGCACGCTGGTCAATGCCCTCGCTGTTCCCGCTTACACCAATCCGCAGTGCTTCATCGCCCAGTTGCAGAACGTGCTCGCCGCCATCCGCGGCGAAGCGGAGGTTCGCGTCACCGGCCGCGACGGCGAACGCGTCACGCGCCTGTTGGAAAACTGTTACGCCCGCCGCCGGCTGCTGGATCAGCCGTGGCTCGAACCCGCCGAGGCCGCCCGGGCCCGCCAACTCTCCCAGCTCCCATGAAAGTCGCCCTCATTGGCGCCGGTGGATTCATCGGCAACCGCATCGTTGAGCAGCTGCACCTTGGCACCGACCACCAGGTGATTCCGATCGTGCGCAAACCCTACCGCCTCGCCCTGCCCGCCCGCTTCGATCTCGAATGGCGCCTCGGCGACGCGCTGAATGTCACTTCGCTCACCGAAGCATTGAAAGGGTGCGATGCCGTCATTCACGCGGCGATCGGCGATCCGCGGCAGATCGAGGCGATGCCCGCCATCCTCGCGCAAGCTGCGGCCAGCGTGGGAGCGTTTCGCGTGGTTTATCTGAGCACCGCGTCAGTCCACGGCCAGGCTCCGGCTGCCGGCACCACGGAATCGTCCCCGCTGCATACGAGCCACAGCATGGACTACAACAACGCGAAGGTGCGGGCCGAACAAAGTTTCTTTCACGAATGCACGCGCCGGCAGGTCACCGGCTTCGCGTTGCGCCCCGGCGTCGTATACGGACCCCGGTCGCGCTGGATCACCGACCTCGCCCAGGATCTTCGCCTCGGCCAGGCCTGGCTCTTCAACGGCGGTTCCGGTATTTGCAACAGCATCTACGTCGACAGTCTCAGCTCTGCGGCCATCGCCGCCCTCACTGCGCCTGCGACTGCCGCCGGGCCTTATCTGGTGGGCGACAATGAAACCGTCACCTGGCGCGATTTTTATTACTCGATTGCGGAAGGTCTCGGACTCGATCGCACGGGCATCATGCAAATCGACCGGTTGCCCGCCTTCAAACGTTCGACCAGCGCCAAGGTTCAGCGGGTCGTCGCGAGCCCGGGTGTGCAGCGCCTGTTGCCGCTGATTCCCGGGGCACTTAAACGCACCACGAAGCAACTGATTGCCGCGACCCAGACCCCGCCGAGTCCCAACGCCTGGCGGCTTCCGACCAAACCGGCCCCGCGCATCACCGAAGAACTCGCCCTGCTGCAACAATGCACCTGGAAGTTTTCCCATCAACCGGCCACGCAGCATCTCGGGTATCAGCCCCGGGTGACCTTCCAGGAGGCGATCGATCGCAGCCTGGCGTGGTTTGCCTTCGCCGAAGGTCGCCTCTGACCGTCCATTTTCCCCATTCACGTCCCCCAAAAATCCACCATGAAAACATACGCAACCACTCCCGCGGTTTTGGATACCGACGTTTCCCAACCGGAATCGCCAGAAACTGAGAACTTTCTTCCCTCTACACCGGTGCAGCCCGCACCGGCGCACAAATGGAACGAGTGGGTGGCATTCGACCACGCCCGGATTTTGCTTCCGCAATTTGTTTTTTGGAAAGGCAATGATCCATTGTCCCAAATCTATCGTCTGTCACTCGAGGAAGGTGAACCGCGCCGGATGGCCGGTGCCTGGGCCCGCTTCTGGACGCGACCGGTTTTCGCCCTGGTCATACTGCGCCAGATGTGGATTTTTTACCGTCGCACCGGCGCGTTCGTGAAAAAGCAATATGGCGTCTCCACGCTGCAGCAGTTCCGCGACATGTGGTATTGCGCCTGGCACCAAAACCAGTCCCCGCGCCATTACTACTGGAGAAAATTTTACCTCATTCCCGACCGCCGCGACTGGTTGAAGAACCTCGAGCACCGCCAGGTCAACAACCTCCTGAATCACTTCAATCGCAACCTGCCGATTACGAAGGTCACGAACAAGGTTCAGTTCTTCCAGCACTGCCAGAAACACAATCTGCCCACCACGCCGGTGCTCGCCTGGTGGGATCCGCAGGGCCGCATGGCCTCCAGCTCGCCCGCGCCGGTTGCCGCCGACGTCTTTCTCAAGCCGACCTCCGACTACGGCAGTGTGGGCATCATGCCGATTGTCTGGCAGCCCGCCTCCCAAACCCATCGCTTCAAGGGCAAGGACCTCGCCTGGCCCGAGCTATTACAGGCGATCGGCGAACTGGCCGCTTCCGATCGGAAGGCCATGTTGCTTCAGCGGCGGCTGGCCAACGCACCCCGCAACGCCATCTATGGCGATGCCGACATCTGCAATGCCCGCGTCGTCACCGGCCGGTCACCCAGCGGGGAAATCGATGTCATCGGCGCCTTCGTTCGCCTGCCGTCCAGCCTGACCACCACGGGTCATGACCGGAACATCATGATCGCCAGCATCGATCCCCGAACAGGCCGCATGGAGCCCGGTCGCTTCCGCGAAACGAAACTCGGTGACTATCCCGTTCACCCCGACACCGGCGCGCAGATCGAAAACCGCCTTTTCGCCGGTTGGGCGGAAATGAAGGAACTCTCGATCCGCGGACACCGCACCTATCCCTGGATGCCTTTCATCGGCTGGGACGTGGTGGACACCAAAGACGGTGTGTTGCTGCTCGAAGCCAATGCCTACTGGGGCGGCGACTGCGTGCAGTTGCCGGGCGCCATGCCGCTGGGAGAAACCCGTTTTGCCGAAATCTATCTGAAGAATTTCGAAAAAATCTACGGCCCCGATACCCCGGCCCATCGTTTCGCCGCGCCATGATTCGCTTCTGGAACCTTCCCGTTTTCCGCCTGATCGCGACCGATCGCTGTCGCGTGGCCGCGCCGTGGTTCACGTGGAGCCATGGTCGCGATGACGCGTCGGTGCTTCGCCGCCGCGCCAACGCGCTCGAGCGCGAGAAAATGGGGGCGACCAGTCTGGTCGAACAAGTTCCCGCCGCCGGTCTCTACCTGATTATCAGCCTGCCCCGCATTTTGCTGGCATTGAAACGGTGGGGGCCGAGCCTGCGCGCCACGGATCGCGTCTCGTACCTCCGCCAGTTTTCCCACCTCTGTCATTGCGCCTGGCGGACCGGTTTGCGCCCGCAGGTTTACTATTTCCTCAGCCTCCACCGGCGACGCCAGCCGGAGTCCTGGCTCAATGTGATCGACCCGTCGGAGCTGCATCACCTGCAGCGCGACGCCTCCCCCGCCGACCTCGACGCCCTGGAAGACAAGATTCGTTTCACGGACCGCGCACTCAAGTGTGGCATTCGCATCGTGCCCGTGCCGGCGATTTGGGACAGCGGCAAACCGTTGAGTGCCTGCGAGGGAGAATCGTTGCGCCGGGATTTGTTTGTGAAACGCGCGCGCACGTACAGCAGCGAAGGGGTATTCGGGCTGCGTTACGATGCAAAGACCGGACTGCACCATGACGACGCCAACAAAAACTCGGGACCATTGAGCGACCTCCTTGCCACGGCCTCGCGCGGAGCAACATTGATGGTTCAGCCCTGGTTGAAAAATCATCCCGAGCTGGCCGGTTTCTCCACCGCCGCCCTCTGCAATTATCGAATCGTGAGTGGCCGGCATCCCAATGGACGCGTGGAGATAATTCTCGCCGCGTTACGCTTCCCGCTCCAGAGCCAGCTCACCTGCGCGGAAAAGAACACCACGCTTTGCGCCGCCGTGGATCTTGTCACCGGCCGCCTGCACGCCGCCGAATCGAAACTGCCCGGCATGGGCCGCCTCACGCGTCATCCCGTGACCGGCCAGGTGATCGAAGATTTCCTCGTCCCGCGCTGGAGTGAAATGACCGCGCTGGTGACATCTGCCCATGCGCACTGGCCTGATTTCCCCTTTGTCGGTTGGGACCTCTCCGACACCAACGAAGGCCTGTTCTTCCTCGAGGGCAGCCCGCTGTGGGGCGGTTTCCTGGCGCAAATGTCGGGCAGTCGTCCGCTCGGGCTGACTCCCTTTGCCACGATTTATCAGGCCAACCTCGCGAAGCGCGGGGCCACCCTTTCCTGAACCGGCCATGTCACCCAAACTCAAAGCCACGTTGAAACGCCTCTACGGCTGGTGGCTGCGTCGCGCCCCGGGTTCACGCGTTTCGATCTCCGGAAAAAACAACCGGGTGACGTGGAACGACGCGCAGCTCCGCCAGTGCGAAGTGCAGATCTCCGGTGACAACAACCGTCTGGAAGTTGGTCCGGGCGCCATGCTGTGGAATGCCAAAATCCAGCTGACCGGTCACAATTTATTTTGCCACATCGGTGCGCGCACCCGGCTTCGCGGCGGCACATTCATTGTCACCGATGAACACAGCTGCCTCGAAATCGGCGCGTCCACCACGATGACCGGCCCCGTGATCGTCGCACAGGGTGGCGGACGCATTATTTTTGGCCAGGATTGCATGGTGGCCTACGGCTCCGACATTCGTTGCAGTGACGGCCACAGCGTGATCGACACCGCGACCGGCGAAAACCTCAACCCGGCCGCCGATGTCACGATCGGCAATCACGTGTGGATCGGGATCCACAGCCAGATTCTCAAGGGCATCACCATCGCAGATCACGCGATCGTGGCGGCCCGCTCCGTGGTCACCCGTCCCGTGGCGGGGGGGACCATTGTCGCCGGCAACCCGGCGAAATTCATCCGTGCTGGTGTTACCTGGGATCGCCGCCGTCCCGCGCCCCGTCCGGCCGCACCCGTTGCTTCTTCCTTATGAAAATGTTCTATTTTGACCGGGCGCCAAATTATGGCGATGCCCTCAATCCCTGGATGTGGCCACGCCTGCTGGGTCATCGCCTGCAAACCAGCAGCCCCACCTTGTTCCTGGGCATCGGCACCATTCTGAAGGACGACCTGCCCAAGGCGGAACGCTACGCGGTCCTCGGCTCGGGCGGCGGTTACGGTCCGTTTCCGACGACGGATCACCGCTGGAATTTCTACGCCGTCCGCGGACCGCTCACGGCGCAGGCTCTCGGTCTGGATTCCGAACTGGCCGCCATCGACGGCGCCTACCTGATGCGCAAGTTCGAACTTCCCCGTCCCTCCGACCATGGTCCGCGCATCGGTTTCATGCCGCATTGGGAAACGCAGTTGCGCGTTCCGTGGGAGAAAATCTGCGCGATGAGCGGCCTGCGCTTCATCAGCCCGAAATTATCCGTTGAAGACACGCTCAGCCAACTCCAGGGATGCGACGCCGTCATCGCGGAGGCGATGCACGCCGCCATCACCGCGGACGCCCTGCGCATCCGCTGGGTGCCGGTGCGCCTCGGTGAACAGTTCCTCGATTTCAAGTGGCGCGACTGGCTCGGTTCAGTCGAACTTACCGCCGAGCCCATCATCCTGCCCACGATCAAGCGCGGCGTGAAGGAGACTCCCGACGAAGGCCTGCTTCATCGCGGTTATCGTCGCACGGTCAACTCGACCACTTATGTGATGAAGACCCTCGGCCTCGTCTCGAGGCTCCGCGGCATCCGGCGTAAACTCGAGCGCGATTCTTCCTACGGCTATCTCAGCAACGAGCGCGTCATGAACCACCGCCTCGACCGCCTGCAACGCGGACTTGATCGCCTGCTGAGCTGCGAAAACTGATCCTTCATGTCGCTCGCGTTTCTCATCCTCGCCCACCGGTTGCCGTCGCAGGTCGCGCGTCTTTTCACGGCGCTGTACCACCGCGATGACACCTTTGTGCTGCATTTCGACTGGCGCGCGCCACGGGAACTGCACGCCCTCGGACGCGAGCTGGCCGACACGCATCCGAATGTTCAGGTGCTGCCACCCCGCCGGATTGTCTGGGGCGGGCCCGTGATGGGTGAGGTTCAAATCGAGGCGATGGCCACCGCGCTGGATTGCGATCGCCGGTGGACGCATTTCCTCAATCTCACCGGCCAGGATTTTCCACTGAAATCCCGCGACGAAATGCTCGCGCGCTTCGCCGCCGCACCGGACAAAAGTTATGTGAGCTGGTTTGATCCCCTGGATGCAGACGGCCTGTGGAGCAACGCACGCGAACGCCTCACCCGTTATCACCTCACCTGGGCCTGGCTGCAGGCGCTGCTGTCGATTCCGGGCATCGGCCGCCGCCTGCGCAGTTTGTTCGGCTGGAAAAACCAGTTGCCCTGGCTGCCCGGCGTCAGGCGCAAATGGCCGGATTTTTTCAAATACTACGGCGGGGCCAACCACATCGCGATTTCCCGCTCCGCCGCCCAATACCTGGTGGACAATCCCGCGGCCCAGCGCATCCGCCGCTGGCTGCACGCGGCCGGTCATCCCGACGAAATCCTCTTCCAATCCGTGCTGCTTAACAGCCCGTTCGCCCCGTACATCGTCAACGAGACGCTGCGTGAAATCGATTTTCCCCGCCACTCGCCGCACCCGCGCACTTTCACTGCCAACGATCTTCCCCGCCTGTTGGAAAGCACCGCCCTGCTCGCGCGCAAATTCGACGCGGCCATCGATGCCACGATTCTCGACGAGTTGGAAAGCCGCATCCGTCCCGCCTTGCAGTCATGAGTTCACCTTTGATCAGCATCTGTATTCCCGCCTACAAAGCCGACCGCTATCTCGCGGAGACGCTGGAATCCGTCGGGAAACAAACCTACCCTCACTGGGAACTGATCGTCGTCGAAGACGGATCACACGATCGCGCGGAGGAGATTGTCACCGGCTTCGCGTCGACGGTAACCCAGAGCGTGCGGTTTATCCGCCACGAGGAAAACCGCGGCCTGCCCGCCACGCGCAACACCGGCATCGAAGCCGCGCTCGGCAACTGGGTGGCGCTGCTCGACAGCGACGATCTCTGGAAACCCGAACACCTGGAATCGCTCGTTCGTCAGATTTATCGCACGCCCGATGCCACACTGGTTCACGCGGGATCAATCCTGTTTCAAAGCGAGACCGGGAAATTCCTGGAAACCCGTGCGCCTTCGCCTGAGATGACCGGCAATTTTCCGCATTCCCTTTTCGTCGGCCAGTACATCATCCAGCCCGCCTCCGTTTTGCTGCGGCGCGAACTCTGGGAAAAAGTCGGCGGTTTCGACCCTGCATTTCGGTACGTCGAGGATCGCGACATGTGGCTGCGCTGCGCGCGCGCGGGTGGGCGCTTCGTCTATTCCGGCGAGGAAACCTGCCTCTATCGCAAACACACGGGCGCGCTTTCCACCCACGCACCGGAAATGGCCGAGGCCGCCGCGGCGGTGTTCGACAAGCATCTCGATTGGGAGGCGATTCCCCGCGACCTCCGTCGCCGGCTCGCCGCCGAGACCTGGGCCGCCGCGGGCAAACTGCGCCAGCGCAAGGAGCCGGGGCTGGCGCACCGCAATTTCCAGCGAGCGTGTGCCACCGACTGGCGGCTCGACTGGTGGCTGCGCGGCGTGGTCTGCGGGATTCTCTCCCTCTTCCGCCCGGCTTCAAAATCCGCTTCGTCATGAGCGTCACGTTCTGCACCCTTTTCGAAGGCGATTACCACCTCGGCGCCGCGGCGTTGCTGAATTCCCTGCATCGTTCCGGTTTCACCGGCACGTTTGTCTGCGGCTATCGCGGCGCCCGTCCGGCATGGTCGCATCAAACCGCCGACCTTTCGCCGATGCGGGTGCGCTGGATCGAAATCACCTCGAGCATTCATCTCACGAACTACAAGCCGGTGTTCATGCGCTCGTGTCTGCACGTGCACACTCCCGAGGCCACGGCGATCGGTTATCTCGATCCGGACATCGTGGTGAAAGCCTCGTGGCCGGTCATGGAACGCTGGGTGACCGGCGATGGCGTCGCGCTTTGCGAAGACGTCAATGCCAGTTTCCCCTCGGGTCATCCCTACCGGATGGCATGGAATGATTTTTTTGCGCGCCACCACCTGATGCCGG
Source organism: Verrucomicrobiota bacterium (assembly GCA_048498875.1). GTDB lineage: Bacteria > Verrucomicrobiota > Verrucomicrobiia > Opitutales > Opitutaceae > Lacunisphaera. The sequence continues at coordinate 6,349 of JBEHXD010000026.1, read as the reverse complement.
TCCGCACCCTGGAGCGCTATTACAATGCCGGATTTGTCGCCGTGGGCCGCAAACAGGAAAACCTGCTGACCCGTTGGGAAAAGGTCATCGAGCTCGCCGGCGGGGAGCTCGGTTCCCTCACCCACCTCAAGCACTCGGGACCCGAAAGCCTTTTCCACACTCCCGACCAGGACGCCTTGAACATGGCGCTGCTTTTCGAACCCGTCACGATCCACGCCACCGGTCCGGAGGGCATGGACTTTCTCCCGGGCGGACATCTGCTTTCCCATGCTGCGGGAGGACGCAAACCCTGGCGCGGAGGATTTCTCCGCGAAGCCTTGTCGGGACGTCCGCCGGGCACCGCGCACAAACAGTTTCACCGCTACGCCGATGCCCCGGTCAGCGCCCTTTCCGCGTCCACGCTTGCCTGGCGCCGCTTCGAACTGGCCGCTGCCGCGTTGTTGGGACGTTTCTACCGCCGCGCATGAAAATTGCCTTCATTTGTGCGTCGGCCGAACCCGGCCGGGATGGCGTCGGCGATTACACCCGCCGCCTGGCGGCCGCGTGCGCCGAACGCGGGCACCAGTGCCTGATTCTCGCCCTGAACGACCGTCACGTTAACACCTCCTCGACCGAACTGTATGGGGAATCACGCACACTCTGCCGCTGGTCTTCGAACCTTCCGTGGTGGGTGCGCACCGCGGCCGCGCGTGATCGCATCAGCCGCTTCGCACCGGACTGGATCAGCTGGCAGCTGGTCACGTACGGTTTCGATCCCAAGGGAATTCTCGGCCCCGAGGTCATGCAGCTCGCGGAGGAATTACGCGCGCCACGCATGCACGTGATGTTGCACGAGATCTGGATCGGCCTCGCCCAGGGCGATTCGTGGTGGATGCGATTCACCGGCTGGCGTCAGCGCCGGGCACTCCTGCGCTTCCTGCGCATGGCGTCCCCCGACCAGCTCAACACCTCGAACCAGACTTACGTGGCGGCTCTCGAACGCAAAGGCTGCACCGCCTCCGTGTTACCGTTGTTCAGCAACATTCCCATCACACCTGCGTCGACCGAACAACGCGATGAACTGCTCGCGCGACACCTTCCGTCTCTCACGAGCGGGAAACGCCGGTTGATTGGCATGACCTTCGGCACCCTGCATCGCCAGTGGCAACCCGAAGCAGCCGCCGAGTTGCTCCAAACCACGGCTGTCCGCCAGGGTCGTGAGCCGATCCTCCTCGCCGTCGGTCGCATCGGCCCGCACGGCGCCGATATTCTCGAACGGATCCGCCAGGCGGGCGTTATGGTCGTCACCACCGGCGAACTGCCGGAGGAAGAGGTTTCCGTTCTTTTGCAAGCCGCTGATCTCGGCATCGCCCCGCATCCCCGCGCACTCATCCGGAAAAGCGGAGTCGTTGCCGCGATGCTCGATCATGGCCTTCCGGTGTTGATGCCACGCGACGACTGGCGTCTCCGCGACGGTCCCACACTCGAGGGTAAACTCGATCCCCGGCTCGCCCGGCTCGCCGATCTGTCGGCCGACACCACGGATGCCTGGCTGAACCGCCGCCATTTGCCAGGCGATTCCTTTCCCACCACCGTCGCCCATTTTCTCGACGAACTTTCCGCGTGAACGCTCTTTTCTACGCCCCCCAGATGGCAGCCTATGGCGGAATGGAGCGGCATATCTGCTCACTCGCCGCGCTCACCGCGCGGCGCGGTCACCGCGTGACGCTGCTCACGACCAGCAATTCGCTGGGCGATGATCTCCGAGCGGAATTGAACCACCCGTTGATTTCCCTCCGTGAACTGCCGGCCGCGCGCAATCGCGCCGGAAAACTGCGCAAACTTCGCTGGCTGCTCGGCGAAGTCTGGCGGGCCCGCCGGGAAAAATGGGACATCGTCTACACCAACGGACAAAGCGCACTGGCCCGGATCGTGTGGTACGCCGCTCCCGGTTCAGCCCGTCACATCCACCATCACCACACCGCCGCGGACGCCGGCGAGCAGGCCACGTGGTCCAATGCCTTCCGAAAAGTGCTCCGCGATGTATCCGAACTCGTCGCCTGCAGCTGCGCGACCCGCGACTCCATCAATCTTGCGGTGAAACGCAGCAACACCGTCTACCTGCCCTACCTGACACGCTGTCCGGTCGAAGCAGCAGCGGTGGCGGATCGCCTCCCCGGCGAATCGCTGCACTTCGGTTTCATGGGACGCCTGATCCGGGAAAAAGGCATCGACACGATTTGCCGTCTGAGTGCCGACCCTGCCCTCGCCCACATCACCTGGCACCTTCATGGCGCAGGACCGGACTTCCCGCCGGAATTTTTCCGGGCGTGGCCGCGCATCGTTTATCATGGAGCTTACGTCGGCACCGCCGCCCAGGCCGCTGCCCTTAATCAACTCGATGCGATTGTACTTTTCTCGAGCCATAACGAAGGCATGCCGCTCAGCCTGATCGAATCGATGTCCGCCGGCCTTCCGTGGGTCGCGACCGATCGCGGCGGCACCCGTGAGCTCGCAATCAACTCCGACAACTGTGTGGTCGTTCCTTTCCCGCAGGACGAATCCGGCTTCCGGACGGCGGTCATTGAAATGAGCAACCGGTTGCGTGAAGGCCGCACCTCCCGCCTCGCCCAACGCGCGGTTTACGACCGCCACTTTGCCCCCGCAGTCGTGGGCGAACGCTGGATGGAATTCATCGAAGCCCACCTTCCCCTGGCGCGACCGTCGTCCGCCTCTCCGCATTCGACCCTGTTGCCCAACCCCACTCCCGCGTCATGATTCTTTTCGCCCATCCGACCGGCAACGCCAACGTTCGCCACGCCGCCCTCGCCCTGCATCGGGCCAACCTGCTCGGCGAGTTCTGGACGTGTCTGAACTACAAGGACCGTTCCCTGATGAACCGGCTGCTGCCGCGTCCCATCGTGCGCCAGCTGCGCCGGCGTTCCAATCCGCAGGAACTCCAGCCCTACCTGCACACCTTTCCCTTCCGCGAATTGATGCGCCTGCTCGCGCCACGGGCGGGATTGAACGAATTGGTGAAGCACGAAACCGGCATGTTCAGCGTCGATTCGGTTTACCACTCGCTGGACCGCCACATCAGCCGCCGGCTCGCGGATCCGCAATTTGACGCTGTTTATGCTTATGAAGACGGGGCCGAACAGGCTTTCCGCGCGGCCTCCAAACTCGGACGCCTCGCCTTCTACGATCTGCCCATCGGTTACTGGCGCGCGGCCCGCTCGATCCTCAGTGAAGAGGCGCTGCTCAAACCTGAGTGGGCCTCGACCCTCAACGGCAACAAGGACAGCAAACGCAAGGCCGAGCGCAAGGACGCCGAGCTCGCCCTCGCGGACGTCGTGTTTGTCGCCAGCAGTTTCACCCACAAGACGCTCGAATCCGCGCCTCCGTTCAAAGCCGCGGTGGTCGTGACGCCTTACGGGGCGCCGCCGATTCCCGCGAATTTGCCGGCGCCCGCGCCGCGCGATGCGGCGGACAAAGACAAGCCGCTGCGGGTGCTTTTTGTCGGCTCGCTCGGCCAGCGCAAGGGCCTGAGTTATCTTTTCGACGCCCGCCGCCAGCTCGAGGGTGCGGTGCAGCTGACGGTGATCGGCACCAAGCCGCTGGTGGATTCTCCCGTGCTCGATCGCGAACTGGCCAACGTGCGCTGGATTGCGAGTTGCCCGCATCATCAGGTTCTGGCGGAAATGGCCGCGCATGACGTCTTTGTTTTTCCGTCACTTTTCGAGGGCTTCGGCCTGGTGTTGCTCGAAGCGATGGCGATGGGCCTGCCCATCATCACCACGCCCCACACCGCCGGTCCCGATCTCATCGAGGAAGGTCGCGAGGGATTCATCGTCCCGATTCGCAGCTCCCATGCGATCGCCGAAAAACTCACGCTATTGCACGAAAACCGCACGCTGCGGGACGAAATGAGCGCCAACGCCCGCCGGCGGGCCAAGGAATTCACCTGGGACGACTACGGCGCAAAATTGTCCGCATGCATTCAAACCGCGCTCTCCCATCACACCACTTCCTCGCATGCTTAAAGCGGTCAAATTCCTGATCTGGACTTATCTCGTGCTCCTGATGGTCGAGGGTGCCCTGCGCAAATGGGTGTTCCCGGGCGCCGCCGACGCGTTGTTGATCATCCGCGATCCCGTGGTGCTGCTCATTTATCTGCTGGCGATCTTTGGCCGTGTTTTTCCGGTCAACGGTTTCGTCATTGCGATCGCCGTGCTCTCCGGCGCATCCGTACTCGCGAGTTTTCTGGCGCATCAACACAACCTGGTCGTGATGCTGTACGGGCTGCGCATCAATTATCTTCACCTGCCCCTGATCTGGGTGATGGCTGAGACCCTGACGGAACGTGACGTGCGGCGCTACGGCATATTTCTCCTGCTGATGGCAATTCCCACGGCCTACATCATGGTGCAGCAATTCCGCTCGCCAATGAACGCCTGGATCAACCGCGGTGTCGGCGGCTCGGATGTGGGCCAGATTTTCGGCGCGCAGGGAAAGATCCGTCCTCCCGGCTTGTTTGCGTTCATCACCGGCCCGCAGTTGTACCTGCCACTCGCGGCGGCATTTTTCTTCTACCAGATGAGCGTGAGACGTGAACTGCCATGGCTTCTGCTCCTGGGCGCGGGGTTGTGCATCGCGATTTCCCTGCCGGTTTCGATCAGTCGCACCGTGGTGATCGCCACCTTTTTGGTCGGGGCGACCTTCGCCTTTACCCTGGTGTTCAGCAGCAAACGCGGCGGGGCCATCGTCCGCACCGGTCTGATCATGGGCGCGCTTCTGGTCGGCCTGTCGTTCCTTCCCATTTTCCGCGAGGGACGTGATGTGTTCCTGTCGCGCTGGCAGACCGCTGCCACCAGCAGCCAGGGTGATGCAGTCGAAAACATTTCCGAGCGCGTTGCCGGGGGATTTCTCACGCCCTTCTACACCATGAAACGCTCCCGGCCCTTCGGCATGGGCATCGGCGTGGGATCGAATGTCGGCGCCCGGCTGCTTTCCGGCAAAGTGGGTTTCATGCTCGCCGAGGACGAGTGGAGCAAAATTTTCCTGGAACTCGGCCCCATGCTGGGCGGCGCGTTCATCGGCTTCCGGATATTTCTCACCGCATATCTGGGCTGGGTTGCCCTCCAGGCGCTTTTGCGCAGAAAGGAGGCGCTGCCTCTGCTGATTTTTTCCGCCGCCGGTGTCGCGGTGTTTCAGAATCAGTGGGGTCCGCCGACGATGCTGGGATTCGCGGTCTTTGGCGCGGGCATGGTACTGGCCTCGCTCAAACCGGCGCCGGTTGAAATCGAATCCGATCTGGCGGAAGGCGAGGACGAGCACCGTCCCGAAGCCACCCTGCTGCCCCTGCCGGTACCGCCGGCCACTTCGCACCGGCCTCCGGTACTGGCAAAACTTTCTCCCGCATGAAGGTGCTGCTCGTCACAAATTTTGGTCCGGATCGCCAGGAAAGCATGCAGCGCTTCGGTCGCATGCTCGCCGAAGGACTGCCTTCGCTCGGCATCGAGCCCATCGTGGTCGCGCCCGAACCCCGGCTCACCCGGTTCACCCCACGCTACCGTTATGCGGGCTGGCCGAAATATCTTGGCTACATCGACAAGTTTTTCCTGTTTCCGCGTTTTCTGCGGCGGGAAATTCGCCGTCATCGTCCCGATGTCGTCCACATCATCGATCACGCCAACAGCGTATACGCGCAGGCTGCGGGTGAACACCCGGTCGTCGCCACCTGTCATGATTTGATGCAGATTCGCGCCGCGCGCGGGGAAATCCCCCAGCAGCCAATCGGCTGGTCGGGGCGCATGTTCCAGCGCTGGATCCTGCGCAACATCGCCGGCGTGAAGAATCTCGTCTGCGTTTCCCGGAAGACCGGCGACGATTTGCACCGCCTCATTCCGCGCGAGCGGGATCGAACGCACCTGATTCACAACGGACTGAATTATCCCTACGCCAAAGTCCCCGCACCTACCGCGTATCAGCGTCTTTGGACCCTCGCGAAAACCCGGGAGCTGGAGCAAACGGGCGGATTTTACCTGAATGTCGGCGGCGGCCAGTGGTACAAAAATCGCCAGGGCCTGCTGCGAATTTTCGCTGAACTGCGAAGGCAGCAAAGTCCCCGTCCGCTGCTGGTGATGATTGGGAAACCACTGGCATCCGCCGATTCCGAACTGGCCGACGAACTGGGCATCGCTCCCTTCATCCGTCATTTCTCAAACGTCACCAACGAGGATCTGGCCTCTTTCTACAGTGTGTCCCGCGGGTTGATTTTTCCTTCGTGGGATGAAGGGTTCGGCTGGCCGATCGCCGAAGCCCAGGCCTGCGGTTGCCCGGTGTTCACGTCGAATCGCGAACCCATGAC